>JAITBA010000013.1 GCA_031283835.1 Oscillospiraceae bacterium | reverse complement strand
AATACAAGGGCAAAAGCATCTATGACGTGCTAGAAATGACCATCGAGGAAGGCATGAACTTCTTCGAGAACATTCCAAAAATCCATCGCAAGCTGCGCACGCTCCACGAAGTCGGTTTGGGCTACGTGAAGATTGGCCAACCCGCCACCACGCTTTCGGGCGGCGAGGCACAGCGGGTCAAGCTGGCCACCGAACTTGCCAAGCGCAACACCGGCAAGACAATCTATATCCTGGACGAGCCAACCACCGGCCTGCACGCCGCCGATGTGCACCGCCTGCTGGAGGTGTTGCAAAAGCTGGTGGAAGGCGGCAACACCGTGCTGGTGATTGAACACAACCTGGATGTGATTAAGACCGCCGACTGGGTGATTGACCTTGGCCCCGAAGGCGGCGACGGCGGCGGTGTTATTGTGGCCGAAGGCACCCCAGAAGAAGTAGCGGCCTGCGCCGGTTCCTACACCGGGCAATATTTGCGCAAGGTGCTGGCCGAATAAAATTTAAAATCCGCACGCATAGCCTTGAGATGATTTGCCAACGAAAGGTTCTTCATGACTGACACCGTATGGTTTGACCGCGACCGCAATCGCCTGTGTATCATCGACCAGACCCTGCTGCCGAACGAAGTAAAAATTCTCTCGCTGCACACGGCGGAAGCTGTGGAGCAGGCGATTCGGACATTGCAGGTGCGGGGAGCCCCGGCCATCGGCGTGGCGGCGGCCATTGGCCTGGCTGTTTTGGCGGCCGAAATGCGGCCCTTCCACGAAGCGCTGCTGCTCACCTGCGCCGAAAGGCTAAAGCGGGTGCGCCCAACGGCTGTGAACCTTGCCTGGGCTATCAACCGCATGCTGGCCGGCGCGCACGACCCGGAAAGCCTTGCGGTGCAAGCGCAGGCAATCTGGGCGCAAGACATTGCAACTTGCCGCAAGATTGGCGTGCAGGGCAGCGCGCTGCTGCGGGACGGCGGCGCGATTTTGACCCACTGCAACGCCGGGCGGTTGGCGGCGGTGCGCTACGGCACAGCCCTTGCGCCTGTGTACGTTGCGACGGAGCAGGGCAAGCGGGTGCGGGTTTTTGCCGACGAAACCCGGCCGCTGCTGCAAGGCGCGCGCCTAACCGCCTGGGAACTGCGCGAAGCAGGGGTGCCTGTTACGCTGCTGTGCGACAACATGGCGGCGGGCCTGCTGGCGCGGGGGGCTGTTGACGCGGTTTTTGTTGGTGCAGACCGCGTGGCGCGCAACGGCGATGCCGCCAACAAAACCGGCAGCTTGGGTCTTAGCATCCTCGCCCGGCATTTTGGCGTGCCGTTCTATGTTTGCGCGCCGTTTTCCACCTACGACGCCGCAATCACCGCGGGCACCGCAATCCCCATCGAGCAAAGGGCAGGGGAGGAGTTGACCGCCCTGTGGTACGCCAAGCCCATGGCCCCGGCGGGCGTCGATATCTATAATCCCGCGTTTGATGTGGTGCCGCACAAAAATATCACTGCCTTCGTGACAGAGCACGGCGTGCTGGCGCCGGACGACTTGCAAAGATTGTCGAAATAATTCACTTGCATTTTGTCCCAATATTTGGTATCATATTATAGTATCCATTTGTGATTCTCAGAAAGGGCAGTATTCTTATGAAGCAGGCGATTGACGAGGTTCTTGCCAAGATAAAGCGAGTGCATTTTATTGGCATTGGGGGTTCGGGCATGTGCCCCCTGGCAGAGATTTTACATAGCGAGGGCTACGAGATCACGGGTTCCGACAACAACACGAGCGAAACACTCGACCGTGTGAAGGCCTTGGGAATCCCGGTGCGGATGGGCCAGTGCGCCGAAAATATTGCGGGGGCCGAAATGATCGTCTACACGGCGGCGCTGCTGCCCAACAACCCCGAGCTGGTGGCCGCCAAGGCCTCCGGTGTGCCCACCTTTGAGCGCGCCAAGCTGCTGGGCGCTATCACGCGCCGCTATGGCAACTGCCTGTGCGTGTGCGGCACCCACGGCAAAACCACCACCACCGCCATGCTTACGCAGATTATGCGCACGGCAGGGCTTCGTCCTTCGGCGGTGATTGGCGGACGGCTGCCCGAAACCAACAGCAACGGTTTGGTGGGCAAAAGCGAGCACATGGTGTGCGAGGCCTGCGAATACAAAGACTCTTTTTTGGAACTGGACCCGGACGTGGTGGTTTTACTTAACGTCGACGAAGACCACATGGAGTACTTCAAAACAAAAGAGAATTTGCAGGCTTCCTTCCGCAAGTTTGCGTCCATGGCAAGCAAGGCCGTCCTCTTCAACGGCGACGACGTTAACACGCGGCAAGTTTTGGAGGGCGCGAAATGCAAGCGGGTCATTTCGTTCGGCCGCTCCGAAGAAAACTTTTTCCGCGCGGTGAACGTGGCTATGGACGGTGCTTTCGCCCGTTACGATCTGCTCTATCACGGCGAATTCCTAACCACCATCCGCCTGCAGGTGCCGGGGGAGCACAACGTGTCGAATTCGCTGGCGGCCATTGCGGCGGCCATGTTTTCGGGCGCGAGCATCCTCGATTGTGAGCGCGGCGTCGCGGCCTTTAAAGGGGCAGGGCGGCGTTTTGAGGTGCTGGGCACCTACCGCGGCGTTACGGTGGTCGACGACTATGCCCACCACCCCAGGGAGTTGGAAGTGTCCCTCGCCGCCGCCAAGCTGATGCCCTACAAACGGGTGTGGGCGGTGTTTCAGCCCTTCACGTTCTCACGCACGGCGCTGCTGCTGCACGATTTTTCGAAGGCCCTTGCGGTTGCCGACAAAGTTGTGCTAACCCAAATCATGGGTTCGCGGGAGGTCAACACCTACGGGGTTTCTACGGCGGATTTGGCGGAGCAGTGCCCCGGTAGCGTGTGGTTCAACGAATTCGACGAAGTGGCCGACTACGTGGTGGCCAACGCCGAGGCGGGCGATCTTGTGCTCACGCTGGGCTGCGGCGACATCTACAAAGCCGCCAAACTGATGATTGCCAAATGGGAAGCAAAATAGAGCGACGCAGAGGGGGAGCGCATGGTGTTCGAACCGTTTGAGGCGCGGCAGCTGGCCCGGGGGTTTCGGCTGGTGTGCGGCGTAGACGAAGCGGGCCGCGGGCCGCTGGCGGGTGATGTTTATGCCGCCGCGGTGATTTTGCCACCGATATATGACCTGCCGGGGCTTGCTGATTCCAAGAAGCTCACGGAAAAAAAGCGCGAAGCTCTCTACGATAGGATCCGTGCGCAGGCCGTGGCAAGTTGCGTGGCTTTTGCCACAATAGAAGAAATCGAAACCCACAATATTCTGCGGGCGGCGCTGCTGGCTATGCGCCGCGCGGTGGAGGGTCTTGCTCTCCCGGCCGATTTTGCGCTGGTCGATGGCAACCAGAAGCCCCCGCTCGTCATTCCCTGCCAAACAATTATAAAGGGCGACGCCCTGTGCGCCAGTGTTGCGGCGGCGTCCATTCTGGCCAAAGTAGAACGCGACCGCGCCATGCGTGCCCTGGACGTGCAATACCCCGGTTATGGCTTTGCCAGGCACAAGGGCTATGGCACCAAAGCGCATTACGAAGCTTTGCAAACCCTCGGCCCTTGCGCGGCGCACCGGCCAAGCTTTCTGCATCGCTAGAACCCCCAATGCGCCAGCGCCGCCGGTTTCATCACCGACGGCGCCATTTTTTGCCCGCAAAGGGGCAGCTGTTTTCAAAATTAATAGTACTTTGCGCACACATAGTGCCCATTGTTGCCACGGTCTCTTGCGGGGAAGTAGTAGTATTCGCACACGGGCACAACATCATATTCCTGTTGCGCGTTCGGCGGATAGGGCGGCGGGAAAGGCGGCTTTGGCGGTTGTGGATAGGGCGGGCAAGGAGGATATGGTGCGGGCGGCCTCGGCGGCTGCGGCGGATAGGGCGGCGGGAAAGGCGGCTTTGGCGGTGGATATGGAGGGCAAGGCGGATATGGTGCGGGCGGCCTCGGCGGCTGCGGCGGATAAGGCGGCGGGAAAGGTGGCTTTGGCGGTGGATATGGAGGGCAAGGAGGATATGGCTCGGGTGGTTCCGGGCGGTTCCACCAGTTTGATCCGCAGGGCGGCGGGACGCTTGGTTGGCTGCGCTCGCAAGCCCGCGGTCGCGCGTCGCAGCAGAGAGGTTTGCCTCTGTTGCACCAGTTGTCATTCCAACCACAACATCCGTTTAGCATTGGCATGGAACAGGATCCTTTCATCGTTACATCGGGCACCAAAGGGAGGGTGTCCTGTTCCATTGTATTCAGTTTCGTGCATTCGGTGCATTTTTGTCGTTTCGTTTAGAGCGTCGCTTGCGCGTGCCGCGTCACGTGGCAGCCAACGTTCACGGCAACGGGCAGGCCCGCAATGTGTGTGGGCGCGGCCTCAATGGCCACCCATAGCGCCGTGGCTTGGCCGCCGAAGCCCTGGGGCCCCACGCCCAGTTGGTTCACGCGTTCCAGCATCCGGGTTTCCATGGCGGCGTAGTAGGGGTCGGCGTTGTGCGCCCCGGCGTTGCGGCACAAGGCTTTTTTGGCCAGCAGCGCCACGGATTCGAAGTTGCCGCCCACGCCCACGCCCAGCACCATGGGCGGGCAGGGGTTGCCGCCGGCCAGGCGCGCGGTTTCGGCCACAAAATTGACGATATCGTCTGCGCCTGCCGCCGGGGTAAGCATTTGCAGGCGGCTCATGTTTTCGCTGCCAAAGCCCTTGGGGCACACTGCCAGGTGCAGGGTGTCCCCCGGTACCAAGCGCAGGTGCAGCACGGCAGGGGTGTTGTCGCCTGTATTTTTGCGGCGCAGCGGGTCGCCCACCACCGAGCAGCGCAGAAATCCTTCGGTGTAGCCCTTGGCTACGCCCGCGTGAACGGCGTCCTCAAACCCGCCGCCGGTGATATGCGCGTCCTGTCCCAGTTCCGCAAAAACCACGGCCATGCCGGTGTCTTGGCAAATGGGCAACTGCGTTTCTTTTGCGGCCTCCAGGTTGCGCAGCAGGTCGTCCATAATTTCGCGGGC
>JAITBA010000242.1 GCA_031283835.1 Oscillospiraceae bacterium | reverse complement strand
CACATTGTTATAATTATCGAGGGGTTCGCCCATGCCCATGAGCACCGCATGAGATGCCCGCACGCCCAAATCGCTTTGCGCGGCATGAATTTGCGCTATGATCTCGCCCGGCAGCAGCTGCCGCACAAAGCCGTTTTGCCCGCTGGCGCAGAACGCGCAGCCCATCTTGCACCCCACCTGCGTGCTCACACAAATGCTGTGCCCATATTCGTAGCGCATCACGACGCTTTCGACCGTTTCGCCGTCATACAGCGCAAAAAGATATTTCACCGTGCCGTCTTCCGCTGTTTGTTTGCGCACCACTTCGCAGCGCGTAATTAAAAAATCCTGCGCAAGCTTTGTGCGCAAATCCTTCGGCAGGCTGGTCATGTCGTCCGCGCCGCGCACGCCTTTTTGCTGCAGCCAGCCAAAAATTTGCGTCACACGGTAGCCTGGCACCTGCAGCGGCGCAAGCGCCCGCGCCAGTTCGGTGGGAAGCAGCGATCGCAAATCAATCATGTGATTCTTTCTTGCGGCCAAATTTTGCAATAAAAAACCCGTCCGTTCCGCCCAAATGCGGCATCAGCGTGAGGAAGCCTTCGGGGGCGCGCCTGCCGGTTTCGTGTTCCGGCAGCACCGGCAGCGCCGCAAAGCCGGGGTGCGCCCGCAAAAAGCGGCGGCACACTTCCTCGTTTTCGGCGGGGCGCAACGTGCATGTGGCATAGACCAACACACCCTCTTGTGCGACGCAAGCTGCACCCGCACATACTATAGCATACTGCATTTCGGGCAATTTGTCAAGTTCTGTGTGCAATTTCTCTCGAATATCCGGTTTTTTTCTGAGAATTCCCAGGCCCGAGCACGGCACATCGCACAAAACCCGGTCTGCATAGCCGGCAATCCCCGGCAAATCGGCGGCTCGCAGCGCGTCGCCCTGTCTTGGCTCCACACAGCGCAGCCCCAACCGCGCCGCGCCCTCGGCAACCAGCCGCACCCGGTTTTTGTGCAAATCCACGGCGATCACCCGCCCGGTGTCCTGCATCATCTCGGCCAATGTGAATGTTTTGCCCCCCGGCGCGGCGCACAAATCAAACACCGTGTTGCCCGGCCGCGGATCCAAAGCCCTGCAGCACAGCTGCGCCGCCAAATCTTGCACATGAAAATGCCCTTCGGCAAAACCGGGCAATTGCGTCACGTTGGCGCCGCGCAATTGAAGGGCTTCGGGCATGGCGCAACGCCGCGCGCGCCGGTTTCGTTGGGCAGCGCCGCCAGCAGTGCCGCCGGCGTAGTGCGGGTGGTATTCACGCGCAAAACTGTTTCTCCCGTGCCAAAAGAGCCGGCCAGCAACGCTATGTAATCCTCCGGGTAGCTTTCGCGCCACAGCCGCACCAGCCACGCCGGGCAGGCATAGCGCACCGCCAGCGCCTCGTCGTCGCTGCCCGCGGGCAGTTGCAGACCCCTTTCTCGCGCGCGGCGCAGCACGGCATTCACCAGACCCGCCGTGTGCCTCGCTTGGGGCAAATTCTTCACAAGCTCCACGCTTTCGCCAATGGCAGCGTGATCCGGTATCCTGTCCATATAAAACAATTGATACAGCCCCAGGCGCAGCGCGGCGCGGGTGGCGGGCGGCAATTTTTGCAACGGCTGCCGCAGCAAATCGGCCGCCTGAAAATCCAGCGTGCGGCGACGCTCCACCACGCCATAGACCAACGCCGTGCAAAACGCGGCGTCGGCGTGCAAAAAGCGTGCTTTCTTCAGCGCGGAATCGAGGGCCAGGTTGGCGTAGGAACGGCGCTGCTCGCATTGAACCAGCAGCTGTGCCGCCAGCGCGCGGGCTGTTTGGGCTGTTTGTTGCATATGCGCCCCTTTTGACACGGTTTTTTCGCTTTTTTGCGCTTTTTGGGCCAAAAATGTGTTTTGCCTTAAGGCGAAAATTCGCCCCGCTTCGTGCGATTGTGCAGCCTAGCGGCGTCGGCCGAAGCGCAGCGCAAACCGCAGCAGGTTTGCCACCGAAACCACCAGTGCCGCCACGTAGGTCATGGCGGCGGCGCGCAGCACCTGCCGGGCACCTTTGTAGTCGCTGCCGTCGAGCAGATCTTCGCTTTCAATCACCTGCAAAGCGCGCTTGCTGGCGTTAAATTCCACCGGCAAAGTGACCAGCTGGAACACGACGATGAGCGCAAACAGCAACAATCCAAGGGTCACCAAAAAATCGAAGCTAAGCGCAAACCCGATGAACACCAGCGGCAGCCCCAGCGAGGAGCCGATGTTGCACGCGGGCAAAATGGCGTTGCGCACCCGGATGGGCACGTATCGCGCGGCATGCTGGGCGGCGTGACCCGCCTCGTGGGCGGCAATGCCCACCGCCGCCACGCTCGCGGTGTTAAAAACGCCCTCAGACAGGCGAATCACCTTGGCGCGAGGGTCGTAGTGATCGTTGAGCTTGCCGGGCACGTTTTCGATGCGCACATCGTGGATATTGTAGTGCCGCAGCACCGCAAGCGCCGCCTGCGCGCCTGTCATGTGCCGAGCGTTTGACACCCGGCTCTGCTTGCGATAAGCGCCCTTGACCACCAACTGCATGGCCATCGAAAAAATCAACGCGGGCACCACCAGAACAGCAAAATAACGATCGAAACCATAAAAGAACATACTACGTTGACTCCTTTCTATGTCTTGCCCGGCAGTTTATCGAATGCCGCGCAAAAATTCCTCGGCGGGCATGGCTTTTTTGCCTTCGGCCTGCACGATCAACAGTTGCAAATATTGTCCGTCGCCGCAAAGAAACGAAAGGCCTTGCGGCACTTGGGTTATGCGCGCGGCATGCACTTTTATCTGCCGGCCCGCATATTCCGCAGTGGCGCAGGGCCAGGGGTGTAGGCCTCGCACCTGGTTGTACAGCACCGGGGCCGGGCGCGAAAAATCGAGTGGGGACATGGCTTTGGGGAGCATGGGGGCGTAGGTGCAGGGGCCGGTTTGGGGCACGGGGGTTAGTTTGCCCAGGGCCAGCCGGTTTAATGTATCGGACAGCGCCTGCGCGCCCAGGAGGCTCAACGTGTCGTGCAGTTCCCCGGCGGTTATGTTGCCGCCAACGGGCATGCGCACCTGCAGCAGCATGTCGCCGGTGTCGAGACCCGCATCCATTTGCATGGTGGTCACGCCGGTTTCTTTTTGGCCTTCGAGCACCGCCCACTGAATGGGGGCCGCACCGCGATATTGCGGCAAAAGCGACGCGTGCACGTTGACGCAGCCGTAGGGCGGAAGGTTGAGAAGCGCCTGCGGCAAAATTTTTCCGTAGGCGACCACAACGATCAAATCCGGGGCCAGCGCGCGCAATTGGGCCAAAAAATCGTCGTTGCCCTTGAGCTTTTGGGGCTGCAACACCGGGATTTGGTGCGCCAGGGCGCAAGCCTTCACGGGGGTGGGGGCGAGCAGCAGTTTGCGACCCCGGGGCCTGTCCGGCTGGCTTACGGCGGCAAGCACGTGGTGCCCTTCGGCCAGCAAGCGCTCTAGGCAGGGCACGGCGAATTGCGGCGTGCCCATAAAAATCACATTCAACAGGTTTCCTCCGGTTACAATCAAGATGCGACAACAGGTGCTCTAGGTTTTTTTGAGCCAGCGCTCTTTGACGGTTACGCCGTCGAGGTGGTCGCACTCGTGACAAAAGGCGCGGGCTTTGAGAGCCTCGGCTTTGTAGAAACACCACTGACCGTGGCGGTTTTGGGCGCGAAGCTTCACCATGGCGGGGCGCAGGGCAACGCCCGACTCGCCGGGAAACGAAAGGCAGCCCTCCTGCTCGCGCTGGGTGCCTTCTTTGGCGATGATTTGCGGGTTCACAAGCTCAAGCACGCCGTCGCCGGCATCGACAACGCAAACACGACGCAGCACGCCCACCTGCACAGCGGCAAGGCCGCAGCCATTGGCGGCGCGCATGGTCTGAATCATATCGTCCAGCAGTTGTGAAAGGCGGTCGTCAAATTTTTCGACGGGGCGGCTCTTCTTGCGTAGGATGGGGTCTTCGCCCCGAATGATTTTGCGAATGGCCATATTAGGTTTGTCACATCCTTATGGAAAAATGAGAGTTCGCGAAAAGATGCATGAAATGCTTCGAATGGCGGGTGGTCTGTTCATGAGAAGATGCATTAAAATGTGTATTGGGGGTTCATGTCGGCCCAGGCGGTGACGGGGGCGAAGCGATGATCTTTGGCAAAATTGATGAGCAGGGTGCGCAGCAGGGCGCGGGTAGAGGGGCTGTTTTTGCACTTGACGAGCAGCTGCCAGCGGAAACGCAGGTTGACTTTGGCCACGCGGGCGGGCATGGGGCCAAGCACGATGAGCTTTTCGGCACGGTATTCCGTTGCGCTGTAGCGGCGCAGGAGCGCAAGCAGGTGCTTGGCGGCGGTGTGGACAAGCTGATCGTTTTCGCCCGAGAGGCCCAGCAGGCAGATATCGCAGAAGGGCGGGTAGATCATCAGTTTGCGCATGCGGATTTCGGCGGTGTAGAAGGCCTCGTAATCTTGGCGGGCGGCCTGTTGGAGGACGTCGAGGTTGCTATGGATGGTTTGCAGCACGGCAAGACCCGGGTGCGCGCCCCGTCCGGCGCGGCCTACCACCTGTGTGAGCAGGCTGAAGGTGCGCTCCAGGCTGCGAAAATCGTCGAGGTAGAGTTGCTGGTCGACAGACACCACGCCCACCAAGGTGACGTTGGCAAAATCGAGGCCCTTGGCCACCATTTGCGTGCCAATCAAAATATCATATTCGTGGGCGGCAAAGCGTGTGAGGATTTCTTCGCGGGCATGCTTGGGTCCGGTGGAATCGGCGTCCATGCGCACCACGCGCGCCCCGGGCAGCAGTTGGGCCAGCTCGGCTTCGAGCTTTTGGGTGC
>JAITBA010000189.1 GCA_031283835.1 Oscillospiraceae bacterium | reverse complement strand
TCTTCCGATCTGTCGTCGGGCACTTCGGGGGGCTTATAGGCAAAATCTTCCCAAGGCTCCGATGGTTCGGAACCAGGGAAAATTTTGTTCAGCAGATCGATCCAGAGGGTCATGCAGTCTCCTTATCCTGTTTGCGGCAGACGGCTGCTATGCCGCCAGTTTCTCGAACTGGCTGTTGTATAACTTAGCGTAGAAACCGTCGAGGGCCAGCAGCGTTTCGTGGCTGCCCTGTTCCACAATGTCGCCATGATCTAGACAGAGGATCAAATCGGCGTTGCGGATGGTGCTTAGGCGGTGCGCAATGATAAAGCTGGTGCGGCCTTCCATCAGGCGGTCCATGGCCTTTTGAATGAGAATTTCGGTGCGCGTATCCACAGAGCTGGTGGCCTCGTCGAGGATGAGAATGCGGTTGTCGGCCAGCACCGTGCGCGCAATGGTGAGCAGCTGCTTTTGCCCCTGGCTAATATTATTGGCCTCTTCGTTGATTTCCATGCGATAGCCATCGGGCAGGGCTTTGATGAAGTGGTGCGCCTGCGCGGTTGTGGCCGCCGCAATCACTTCCGCGTCGGTGGCGCCAAGCTTGCCGTAGCGGATGTTATCGGCAATGCTGGCGTTGGTCAGCCAGGTGTCTTGCAGCACCATGCCCATGGCTTTGCGCACCTCTTGCCGCGGATATTCCGCCAAATCGTGCCCATCCACCAAAATTGTGCCGGCGCTTAAGTCGTGAAAACGCATCAGCAGTTTGACGAGAGTGGTTTTGCCCGCGCCGGTTGGCCCAACGATGGCCACCTTTTGCCCCGCCTTGATGTGTGCCGAAAAATCGTTGATGACAATTTCGTCGCTATCCTCATAGCCAAAATGCACATGGTCAAATGTCACATCGCCCTTGACGGGGGGCAAAACGGCGGCGTTGTTTTCTGCCAGGGTTTCTTCCGGCTCATCCAAAAACTCAAACACGCGCTCGGCGGCGGCGGCGGTTTGCTGAAAAATATTCATCATCTGCGACATTTGCATCAGCGGCTGGTTAAACTGGCGGATGTACATGATGAATTCGGTGATGGTGCCCAGCGGCAGGCGGCCGCTTGCCACAAGCCCCGCCCCCAGCACACACACAAACACGTAGTTCAGGTTGCCAAAAAGCTGTGTTAGCGGATGCATAATGCCCGAAAGAAACTGCGCGCGCCAATTGGCGTGGTAGAGTTTTTGGTTTTCTTCTTCGAATGCCTCGGTCGCTTTTGCTTCGCCGCCGTAGGCCTTGACCACCACGTGCCCGGCAAAGGTTTCTTCCACCGTGCCGTTCACTGTGCCAAGATAATCCTGCTGCTTTTTGAAGAACTTCTGCGAGTTCTTAATGATAATCATCATGGCAATCATCATCACCGGCAACACACCCACCGCCGCCAGCGCCAGCTGCCAGCTGGAGGAAAACATCATCACCAGCAAGCCTAGCACCAGCGTGCCGGAGCTGAGGATTTGCGAAATGCCCTGGTTTAGGCTTTGCCCCAAAGTGTCCACGTCGTTGGTGATGCGGCTAAGCACATCGCCGTGGCTGTTGCTGTGAAAGTAGGAAATGGGCATGCGGTTGATTTTGCTCAACAACGATTCGCGCAAGCGCAGCGACGCACTGGTGGCAACCTTTGCCAGCAAAAAGCCGTTGCACCACGCAAACAACACGCTGGTGCCATAAATCGCAATCAGCTTGAGCAGGATTTTGCCCAGCGCCGCAAAGTCCATGCCGGCGCCGGCGCCGGTCACCATGCTTTTAAACCCATCGCCCAGCAGCGTTGTGGCCTGCCCAAACTGCTTGGGCCCCAAAATTGCAAACACAGTGGAAGCCACGCACAGCAGCAGTGCCAGTGCCAGCGAGAGGCGGTAGGGCTTGAGGTACTGCACCAGACGGAGCAAGGCGGCCTTGGTGTTCTTTGCTTTTTCTACGGGCATCATTGCGCCCGGGCCGCGCCCGCCAGAAATTCTGCCGCCCCTGCGCGGCGGTGTCTTTATCTTTTCAGCCATAGTATGCTAACTCCTCCTTGTGCCTGCGGCGAGCAAATCGCGCAGATGCTTTTGTGTTCGTTTGCGTTTGATTCATGCGGTTACGGTTCACGCAAGTTCCTCCTTGCTCAGCTGACCTTCCGCAATTTCGCGATAAACCTCGCAATTTTGCAGCAGCTCTTGGTGGGTGCCTTTGCCTGCAATTTTGCCTTCGTCCAGCACCACAATCTGCTCCGCGTGCAAAATTGTGCTCACGCGCTGCGCCACAATAAACACCGTTGCCTCGCCCATATTTTCTTTGAGCGCCTTGCGCAGCGTCATGTCGGTTTTAAAGTCTAGCGCGCTAAAGCTGTCGTCAAAAATATAGATTTCGGGCTTGCGGGCCAGCGCGCGGGCAATCGAAAGCCGCTGCTTTTGTCCGCCCGAAAAGTTTGCGCCCTCCTGCGCCACATGCGCGTGCAGGCCGTCTTCCAGCGTCGCGACAAATTCCGACGCTTGGGCGATTTGCATGGCCTCGGCCACCGTCGCTTCGGCAATGGTTTCTTCGTTGCCATAGGCCACGTTCGATGTGATATCGCCCGAAAAAAGCACGGTTTGCTGCGGCACAAAGCCAATGTTCCCGCGCAACTCCGCCTGCTTCAATTCACGGATATCCACGCCATTGAGCAAAATACGGCCTTGTGTCACATCATAGAACCGCTCAAGCAGATTCACCAAGGTGGTTTTGCCCGCGCCCGTGGCCCCGATGAAGGCCGTGGTCTGCCCGGGCTTTGCCACAAAGCTGATATCCTCCAGCACATCCTCCTCCGCCCCGGCGTAGCGGAAGTGCACATGGTCAAAAACAACCTCCGCGTTGCCTGCCGGGTATGTTTGGGGCGCGTCCTGGTCGTTCACCGTCACTTCTGTTTGCAACACTTCCCGAATCCGCCCGGCAGAAACGCTGGCCCGGGGCAGCATCACAAACATCATGGCAATAAACATGAAGCTGAACACGATGTTCATGGCGTATTGAATGAAAGCCATCATGTCGCCCACCTGCAACGTGCTGTTCTCAATCGCCTTGGCGCCGAACCACACAATGAGTATGGAAATGCCCTGCGTAAGAATCGTCATCATCGGCATAAGGACCGCCATGGAGCGGTAGACAAAACGCTCGGTTTTGGCCAGGCGGCTCGCCGCGTCGCCAAAGCGCTCTTCCTCGTGCTTTTCGTTGCCAAAGGCGCGCACCACCATGAGCCCTGTTAGGTTTTCGCGGCTGACCAGGTTCAGTTTATCGATGAGCTTTTGCAGGCTTTTAAACTTGGGCATGACCACCGCCAGCACCACCCCCAGCACGCACACCAGCACCACCACCGCCAGGGCGATAATCCAGCTCAGGCTCAGGCTCTTGCGCAGGGCCATAACCAGGCCGCCCACGCCCATTACCGGCGCAAACACCAACATGCGAATGCCCATGAGCATCATGTTTTGCACCTGCTGCACATCGTTGGTGCTGCGGGTGATTAGGCTAGCGGTCGAAAAGCGATCGACTTCGGCCTTGCCAAAGGCCTGCACCCGCTTAAACACCGCACGGCGCAAATTCCGCGCAAACCCCGCCGCAATGCGGGAAGAGAGCAAAGCCACCGCCGCCGCCGCCAGCCCGCACGCCAGTGCCAGCAAAACCATTTTGCCGCCGATTTTATAAATATATTGCCGCTGGATTTTTGCCGTGTCTAGCTTGGCGTCCTCATAGAACAGCTTGGTGAAGGCTCTGCCCACCTGCGCTGTCATCTCCGAATCGAATTTTGCGTTTTTGCGCTCCTCCTGCAGGCCGGGGTCCATTGCCATCAGCGCACCCATTTGATATAACTGCGCCGGCGCAATGCTTTCAATGCCGCCGCCGTCCGCCTGCTGCGCCTGGCCCCCGGGGGCGCTCTTGGCCATTTCCATGGCCTTTTGCAGAATAAAATACGCCGTG
>JAITBA010000134.1 GCA_031283835.1 Oscillospiraceae bacterium | reverse complement strand
GTGTTTTGCCGCAAAAATAGCAAACCGTGCTACAGCAGGCTGCGCTCAAAGGCCTCCAGGTCGAAGGAGGTTTCGTAACCTGCGGCGGCGGTGCCGCTTTGTTTTTGTGCTTTTTTGGGGGGCACGGCTGCTTTTTTTTGCTGTAGAAAGGCTTGCTTTTGTGCGGTGGCCTGCGCGGGGGTTCGAAAACCGGCGGCGTGCCAGCTTTCCAGAATTTTATCCATGTAGCCGAAGCTCACCTTGCCGGTGTGGTCGGCCATTTCTTCGTAGGCCGCAAAAATCATGTCGATACCATAGCCAAATGTGCTGCGCCAGCGGCACAGGTAGCCGCACTGCGCCTTCGTGGGCCTGGGCGCGGCAATGCCCGTCAGGCGGCGCAGCTCTTTCCAGAGCGCAAGGCTCTCGGTGAGCACGGCGATTTGCTCGTCGGCTTTCTCGATGGTGTCAATCTCGCGCTGGCCCCAGTCGCGCCCCACGGCCTCAATATAGGCATTGTTGGTCTTGCCAATCGTGCTGCAATAGCGCAGCAGCATGCAAATAACTTCCTTCGGCAGCCCACAGGTGTCGTGCAGCAACAGCAGCACACACTGCCCTTCGTAGCCAATTGTGCGCCCCAACTGCGCGTCAGCCATGCGGAACAGCTCCCGCATGTCGCCGTCTTCATCCGTGCGCGCAATCACCTGCCCCGCCGAAGGCCTTGCCGCCGCCTGCGGTGCGGCTCCGTCGCTTTGCTGCGTGCCGGCAAAGTCACTGCGCGGGGGCTGCGTGCCTTGCGCGGGTGCTTGCGGCAATCGCACCAAAGACGGTGAGGCGAGCACGGGTTTTTCGGGCGCCGGTTCTGTGACAAATACACCGCGGTCAATCCAAAACTGGACGGCATCCACCAGTTCGCCTGTGGGCTTGCCAAGCCACTGTGCCAGGGCCTCCAGTCCCTCCACCGCGCCGCCGTGCCGCAAAATCCACAGCAGCACCTTCAGGTGCAGCTCTCGTGCCAGCTTAAGGTGTTCGTCGGCCACGGCGCAAGGCACGGCAAACATCGCCGGCATATTCAATTGATACCCCACACAGCACCTCTTTCGAGTAAAAACCTCGCGCATACTATGCCAAAACGCAGCGAAGCAAGGTAGATTCTTTTGGTTCTTGTTCTTTTTTTAAGAAAACGAACAGGCGGTTTTCATTTCTTTCACATAGGTATAAAGATGAGGCCCGGCGGCGGCACCGTGTTGTTCGCAAATTTTTACGATGGCGCTGCCAACAATCACGCCGTCGGCAAACTGCGCGATTTCGCGGGCCTGCGCGGTGCTGTGCAGGCCAAAGCCAACGGCGGCGGGCAACGCGGTTGCCGCGCGAATGTTCCGCACAATTTCCGCCAGATCCGTGGCGATTTTGCTGCGCACGCCCGTGACGCCCATGGAACTCACGATGTAGAGGAACCCCTGGGCCTGCGCGGCAATTTGTGCAACGCGCTGCGCCGAGGTGGGGGCAACCAGGCTAATCAAGTCCACGCCGTGGGCGCGGGTGATATCCCGCAGTTCGCCCTGCTCCTCAAAGGGCAAGTCGGGGATGATGATGCCGTCGAGCTCCACGGCCTCGCAGTGCGCAAAAAACGCCTCGTAGCCGTAGTGAAGCACGGGGTTCAGGTAGGTGAGAAAAACCAGCGGGGTGGCGATTTTTTTGCGCACATTGGCCACCAGCGCAAACATGCTCTCGACGGTGGCGCCGGCCCCCAGGGCACGCAGGTTGGCCGCCTGAATCACCGGCCCTTCGGCGATCGGGTCGCTAAAGGGGATGCCGATTTCGATAATATCCGCTCCCGCGGCGGCCATTTGAAGGATAAATTCCTCGCTGGCGGCCAGCGTGGGGTCGCCGCCCGTAACAAAGCCGATGAAGGCCGTGCCATTGGCGAAGGCCTTGGATATATTGCTCATGGGGTTGCCTCCTTGCGTATGTATTCATCAGCCGGGATCAAATGATTCGGTCCTACGCAATTTTGCCGCCCTCTTCGCGGGCGACGCGATAGCGCTCTTCTTCGTTTGCAATCCGCAAAAAACGCACGGCGCATGATGTCTTACTCCGCAACCTGCGCCCCTCTGTAGCGCGCGATGGCGGCCACGTCTTTGTCGCCCCGGCCCGAAAGGCAGATGATAACGCTTTCGTCCTTTGCAAATTGCGGGAGGATTTTGAGCGCATGGGCCACAGCGTGGGCGCTTTCGATGGCGCAGATGATGCCCTCGGTGCGGGCAAGGTATTCGAAGGCGGCCACGGCCTCATCGTCGGTGACAGGCACGTATTCTCCGCGGCCGGTTTGCCAAAGGCGGGCGTGCTCGGGGCCAATGCCGGGGTAATCAAGCCCCGCCGAAATGGAATACACAGGAGCGATTTGCCCCTCTTCGTTTTGGCAAAATATGCTCTTCATGCCATGAAACACACCCACCTCACCCGTTGTGAGGGTGGCCGCGTGCTGCCCGGTGGCAATGCCGCGCCCCGCCGCCTCACAGCCAATCAACCGCACGCTTTCGTCTGGAATGAAGTGGTGGAACATGCCCATGGCGTTGCTGCCGCCGCCCACACAGGCTATTACGGCGGCGGGCAGTTTGCCCTCTTTTTTTAGGATTTGCGCACGCGCCTCTTTGCTGATCACCGCCTGAAAATCGCGCACAATGGTGGGAAAAGGGTGGGGACCCATCACACTGCCAAGCACATAATGCGTGTCGTGTGTGCGGCTCACCCAGGCGCGCATGGCGTCGTTCACCGCGTCTTTTAGGGTTTGCGTGCCACTGGTCACGGCATGCACCTTCGCGCCCAGCAGCTCCATGCGATAGACGTTCAGGCTTTGCCGTTCGGTGTCTTCCTTGCCCATAAAAATTTCGCATTCCAGCCCCAACAGCGCCGCCGCCGTGGCCGTGGCAACGCCGTGCTGCCCCGCGCCGGTTTCGGCAATCACACGGGTTTTGCCCATGCGGCGCGCCAGCAAGCACTGCCCCAGCACGTTGTTGATTTTGTGCGACCCTGTGTGGTTCAGGTCTTCCCGCTTAAGATACACCTTCGCGCCGCCCAGCGCCTTCGTCATTTTTTCGGCATAATACAGCAACGAAGGCCGCCCCGCGTAGTCCCGCAGCAACCCCTCCAATTCCGCCGCAAAGGCCGGGTCCTCCCTGCACCGCGCATACGCTCGCTCCAGGGCATGGATTTCGTTCATAAGTGTTTCGGGGATATACTGCCCCCCATATTCGCCAAAGCGGCCGTCTTTCATTGTGGGTTGCCACCTTTCAGTGTGTCAAGAGCTTGGGACAAGCTGTGCTTACGCGTCATGCTCGCGAATTTCGACTCGGCGGATTTTGCCGCTGATGGTTTTGGGCAGCTCGTCCACAAATTCGATGATGCGAGGGTATTTGTAGGGCGCGGTGACGCGCTTGACGTGGGCTTGCAGCTCTTTTTTCAGCTTCTCGCTGGGCGCATACCCCTGCGCCAGGATGATAGTGGCCTTCACGCTCAGGCCGCGCACGGGGTCGGGCACACCGGTCACGGCGCTTTCCTTCACGGCGGGGTGCTCCAGCAGGGCGCTTTCCACCTCGAACGGCCCAATGCGATAGCCGCTGCTTTTGATGATATCG
>JAITBA010000152.1 GCA_031283835.1 Oscillospiraceae bacterium | reverse complement strand
CCTGCCAACGCCGCGCCCGCCAAACGCGGCGTGGTGCACTGTTTTAGCGGCAGTTGGGAGTTTGCGCAGCAAATCCTTGCGCTGGGTTTTTATTTGGGCTTTGGCGGGGCGGTGACCTTCAAAAACGCAAAAAAGCCTCTCGAAACAGCGGCGCGTGTGCCGCTGGAGCGGCTGCTGCTAGAAACCGACGCGCCCTATATGACGCCGGAACCCTTCCGGGGGCAGCGCTGCGATAGTTCGCACATTGCCCTGACAGCCGCAAAAATCGCCGAGGCCCGGGGCATGGACGCGCAGAAACTGACGGATGTGTGCAACGCCAACGGGCGTGCGCTGTTCAGAATCTTGTGAATTTGGAGGACCGTGCTATGTTCAAAAACAAACATGGGGAGCTGCGTGGCGGTTGGGGTGTGCTGCTGGGTTTTTTGGCGTTGCAGTTTTCCACGGTGGTTGCCAACTTTTTGCTGGGGCTGGCCCTTGTGGTGTATGCCATGCGGGATGGCCAGCCGCTGCGCGTGGAGGCGGCGCAGAATTTGCTCGAAACAAGCCCCGGCATGCAGATGTTTGGGAGTATTCTTTCCGTGATGTGCTCTGTTGGGGCGACGTTGCTGCTGTTCAAATTGCTCTATAAGCGTCCGTTGCGGCACATGGGCTTGGCCGGCCCGCGGGCACCCGGCGCGGCAAAAGATTTGCTGCTGGGGTGCGGCCTGGGGCTTGCGGCCATCAGCGCGGCGGCAGGGGTGCTGCTGCTGGGCGGCGGCGTCGTCGAATATGTGAACTTTAAAGCGCTGACCGAGCCGCGCTTTTGGGTGTGGCTGCTGCTGTTTGTGGCGGTGGCCTTCAACGAAGAGCTTTTTACTCGCGGGTTGCTGATGACGGTGATGAAAACCACGCGCAGCAAAGCGACGGTGCTGCTGGTGCCGGCGGCGGTTTTTGCGTTGATGCACTTGGGCAACCCGGCCTATTCCTGGCTGCCCGCACTGAACATCTTTTTGGTTGGGCTGGTGTTTGGGGCGTTCTTTTTGCGCACAGGTCAGCTGTGGCTGCCCATCGGTTTCCACTTTGCGTGGAATTTTTTCCAGGGCAACTTCTGGGGGCTGGAGGTTTCGGGTCTGGCTACCCCGTCGCTGCTCAAAACGCGGTTCACGGGGCCTGCATGGCTCACGGGCGGCGCGTTTGGCGCGGAAGGCGGCGTGGCCGTAACGGCGGTGTGTTTGGTGCTGCTGGCAGTGGCATGGTTTGCCTGGCCAAAACGCACGGCGCCCGCTTGGTCGCTTGGCAGCGATTTGCCCATGACACGGCACAAAAAAGTAGCGAAACCGGTGGAGGAAGCGTGAAACAATTCATCATTTCTCCCAATGACGCCGGGCAGCGTCTTGATAAATTTTTGCAAAAGGCAGCGCCGCAGTTGCCCGCCGCGCTGTTATACAAGGCGTTGCGCACCAAGCACATCAAGCGCAACAAAAAGCGCTGCGAGGGCAGCGACCGGTTGGCGACGGGCGATGTGATTGACTGCTGGCTGGACGATGCGCTGTTCGAAGCCGCTGCGCCGGCGTGGCAGCATGATTTTTTGCGGGCGGGCAGGCAGCTGGAGGTGCTCTTTGCGGACGCGCATGTGCTGCTGCTAGACAAACCCGCCGGGCTGTTGGCGCACCCGGACGAAAACGAATACGTCGATACGCTACTGGGGCGCGTGCAGCGGTACTTATACGAAAAAGGGGAATATGACCCGGCGCGTGAGCAGGCCTTTGCACCCGCGCTGGTGAACCGTATCGACCGCAACACCCAGGGCATTGTGATTGCCGCGAAGACCGCCGAGGCGCTGCGCGTGCTCAACGAAAAGATGAAGCGACGGGAACTGTGCAAGTTTTATCTTTGCGCGGTGCACGGCGTGTTGCCCCGGGACGAAAAGTGGCATACGCTCACACATTATCTGCAAAAAGACAGCAAACGTGCGCAAGTGCGTGTTTTTGAAGCGCCGCGGCAGGGCGCAAAAGAGTGCCGCTTAAAATACCGGGCGCTGCACAACGAAGGCGGCAACACGCTGCTCGAGGTGGAATTGCTTACCGGGCGCACGCACCAAATTAGGGCGCAGATGGCGGCCGTTGGTCACGCGCTGGTGGGCGACGGCAAATACGCGCCCCGCGTGCAGTACCAAAACGACGGGCCAAAGCACCAATGCCTGTGCGCGTGGCGGCTGCGGTTTTGTTTTGAGGGACAAGAAACTCCCATAAGTTCCCTGAACGGTGTGGAAGTATTTGTGAAAAATGTTGCTTTTTTGCGGGATTGCTTTCCTGATTTCCGTCTGAATAAGGAAATTTTTTGAAAATTTGCCCTTTGCTCTTGTAATGTGCAGAAAAATCGTGTAGAATGTTAAAGTATGAGTGAAGACTTATTGAATAATAGAAGAGATTAAGAGAGGACATGCCCTATGGCCGAAAAGGATTTGGAGTTGCTGGAGAAAGAGCGCCGCAAAGAACTCGAAAAATTCGAAAAGCAGCGCGCAAAATGGAAAAAACAGGAGAGCAAAAAGCGCAGCAAAAAAACCGCCAAAGTGGACCACACCGCCTTGATTATGAAAGTGGTGGCGATTGTGATTTCCGCTGTGATTGTGCTGGGGCTGGCCGCGCTGTATGGCACCAGCTACGGCGTGCCGGCACGTTTTTTTCCGGCGCTGCGGGTGGGCAAAAGCACGGCGTTTGAGCCGGAATGGGCGTTTTATTTCTACAACGAATATGCAAATATCGAAGAGCAGGCCATGCAATACGTCGCCTACGGCAACATTTTGGGCATCGACCCGAACGCGTCGCCCTTTGGTCAAACCAGCCCCTACACCAAAGACGGCACCTACGCCGAAGAGGGGCAAAAGACGGTGACATGGGATGCCTATCTGCAGCAGCGGACGGGCCAAACTCTGCAAAACATGTACGCGGTCTATGGCGAAGCGCTGAAGGCCAAGGTGCAGTTGAGCAAAGAGGACAAGGACAAAGTGACCGAAAGCATGGCGCAGCTGGAATCCAACGCAAAGACCAACCAGATTTCCGTTTCGGCCATGCTGCGTTCCAACTACGCGCCCGGCGTGACCAAAAACTTCTATCGCAACATGATGGAGCGCGAATTGCTGGTGCAAACCTACGAAGCGCAAAAAAAAGATGAGTTCCGCGCAAAATACACCGACGCTGTGCTGCAAAAAGAATATGACGCAAACCCGTCGCAGTATGACGCGGTGGATTTCCGGGTGTTCTCTTTTGCAAAAGAAACACTGACCAAAAATGAGGACGAAAGCGACGCCGACCTGGCCAAGCGCCAAGCCGCCGCCAACAAGGCCGTCGTCGCCAAGGCCAATACGTTCCTGGCGGCCGCAAAGACCGAACAAGATTTCATCAAAGCGGCGGATGCGTTGGCGGACAAGAGCGAAAACCCAACCTACGACGCCGATACGGCGACGCTCAGCCCGCGTGCTCGCCTCGAAACCCTTGTTAGCACCTATAGCGAAGACATTGCCAACTGGCTGCTGAACGCCAAACGCAATGCCGGCGAAACCAAGCGCCTCGAAACCGATACGACCTACTACGTGGCGTACGTGGTGCGTCCGGCCTACGCAATCTATACCGTGGATTTCTACACCATCAACATTGCGGCGGAAACCACCGAAGATCAAGCGGAAGAGGACGCCGCCAAGGCCAAGGCCGACGCCGACGCAAAAATCAAGGCGGACGAGTTGCTTGCTCGCTGGGAAACCGACGGTTCCACCAAAGAGGCCTTTGCGGCCCTGGTGGCGGAAGCTGCCGCAACATCGGGCGAAACGGCTGCGGAGGGCACCGAATTGGGGCTGACCGAAAAAGCCGCTCCCGGCACCTCGGGCGAGACCGCCATAGACAACTGGCTGTACTCCAACCGCCGCAGCGACGGCCAGGCCGCCGTGATCGAAACCTCCGCCGGCTACAAAGTAGTCTACATCGTGCGTTTGAATAAAGGTGATTTTGTGTGGAAAACCGAAATTGCCGACACGCATGTGTCCGAAGATTATGCCGGCTATTTGGACGATCTGCACAAGCAGTACCCCCTCAAAGAAAACAAGGCCGGTTTGTGGTTTGGCCGCCAGTCAGCTGAGCGCATGTGCCTGGCACTCATCGCCTACCAGCAGCAGCAACAGACGTCAATCTCCTAACCCCCCCTTTACATCGCGCTAAAAAGCCTTGCGCAAGAACGCTCTCGCTCTCGCGTCGTGCCCACTGATTCCCCACCCTACATCGCGCTAAAAGGCCTTGCGTAAGAACGCTCTCGCTCCCGCGTCGTGCCCACTGATTCCCCACCCTACATCGCGCTAAAAGGCCTTGCGCAAGAACGCTCTCGCTCTCGCGTCGTGCTCACTGATTCCCCACCCTACATCGCGCTAAAAAGCCTTGCGCAAGAACGCTTTCGTTCCCTCTTTCGCTCCCGCGTCGCGCCTCCAAAATTTTTCTTGCTTTTTTGACGGGTGTATTATATAATAAGTAAAGATAAAGTGGAAGAGGTGTGTGGATGCAGGCGTTGCGTTTGGAGCAGGTGACTTGGCTGCGGCGGTTACGGCTGTTTTTTGCGTCGCCGTGGGGCGTGGCGGCGCAGGCGGCGTTGGCCGTGCCGGTGATCGTGTTCAAGCTGCAAATAGCGGGGCTGGTGGTGTTTATACTGCTGTTTTCGGCGCTGATGGCGCTGTGCGACAAGCTGTTGACCAGCGCGGTGCCGTTTTTGCTGTTGTGTTTGTTTCTTGTGCAGTCAAACCCAGACGGCGCGTTCGACCGCTACGTGCCCTTCTGGTGGCTGGTGTTTTTTCCGGCGGGCGCAATCATTTTCCACGTTGTGGTGTATCGCACCAAATTTGTGCGGGGCAGGGCGTTTTGGGCGATTCT
>JAITBA010000073.1 GCA_031283835.1 Oscillospiraceae bacterium | reverse complement strand
CATGCCGTAGAGGATTTTTATGCCGTGCGCGTGGCCAGCCTCCATGGCGCCGGGGAAGGCCTGTGCCACGCCGTGGTCGGTGATGGCGATGGCTTTGTGCCCCCAGGCGGCCGCGCGTTTGACCAGCTTTTTGACGTCGCAAAGGCCGTCCATTTCGCTCATGTTGGTGTGCAGGTGAAGCTCCACGCGTTTTTCTTCCGCCAGGTCTTCGGGCAACACAGGGGCGGCGGTCATAACGCCCTTGGGACGGAAAACATAGCCCTTGCTAAAGTTGTCAAACTCCTGGTGACCCTTGAGCAGCAGGCACGCGCCGTCTTTGATGCCCTCGAGCAGCGGGGCGGCGGACTCTGTTTTTTCGAAGAGCTTGCAGGGGACGGAGCCGGTGAAATCCGTGATGTGAAAGGTGATGATATGGCGGGTGCCATCCTTGGTTTTGTTGACCTTGAGACCGAAGACTTCGCCGCAAATGACGGCGGGGCCGTCGGCGGCCTCGAGGGTGAAAATGGGAACGGGCAGCCCCTGCACCACGGTGCCATAGAGCAGCTTGCTATTGTGGAAACTGAAGAGCAGCGATTGCGGCGCACCCGCGGCACCTACGGCACCTGCGGTGCGGCTCGTGTCGGCACCTGCGGTGCGGCTCATGTCGGCAGCTTCGCAGGGAAGGGTGTCCTCCACCGGCGGCACAAAGGCCTTTTCTTCGGCGGCAAGGAGTTCCGTCACAATGGTCAAATCGAAGTGTTTTTGCACAAAGCGCTGCAGCCAGGCGGCCGCGTCCGCGTCGTCGAGAACTTTTTTGCCTGTGGGGCTGGTGTGGAGCAGCAGACGGGGCGGCTCATATGTAATCTCGGTCGTGTGGAGGAATCCGTTGACCACCACGATGCTCTCGCGCAGCTTTTGCAGCAGCCAGCCAAAGGCCTGGGAGCCAAAGCACGCGGGGGCAAAGGCGATGCTGTGGTTCACCCGGCAGTTGGTGGCTTTGGCTACGTTGGCGCACAGGGCGTGCACCGCCGTCGGCTCAATCCATTGGTCCGCCTTAAAATCCAGGTGCATCTCCCGCTTGTCTAGGTCGATGTGCGGCTGCACCAGCAGCCCCTGGGTTTCCGCCGGAAATTCCACGCCGGGCAGGCAATCGCCGAAGAAGATCCATAGGGGAAGGAATGACATGGGTGTGCTCTCCAAATAATAAGAAATAGGGAACCGCCGTTGCGTCCGGGGTTTTTCATTGGCCAACAATCAAAAAATCTGCAGGCCGGGGTTTTTCATTGGCCAACAATCAGAAAATCTGCAAGCCGGGGGGCTTTTCGGGGAGGTCTTGTATCAAAGAGAAGAGATTTCGTCCATCAGGGCGTCGAGAGCCTGGGCTTCGGGGACTTTGCGAAGAACCTGGCCTTTGCGGAAGAGGAGGGCGCAGCCGTCGCCGCCCGCAAGCCCCACGTCGGCTTCGCGGGCCTCGCCCGGGCCGTTGACAGCGCAGCCCATGATGGCCACGGTCAGCTCTTTTTGGCAGCTGGCAAGGCGTTGTTCGGCCTGCCGCGCCAGGGCGATTAGGTCGATTTGGGTGCGGCCGCAGGTGGGACAGCTGATGAGGTTCACGCCGCCGCGCAAGCCCAGGGCCTTGAGGATATCGACGCCCGCGCGGACTTCTTCTATCGGTTCGTCGGTGAGGCTGACACGCAGGGTATCGCCGATGCCGCGCAGCAACAGCGCGCCGATGCCGATGCTGGATTTGACCACGCCCATGCGGCGGGTGCCCGCCTCGGTGATGCCGATGTGGAAGGGGTAATCGCACCGGGCGGCCAGCAGCGCATAGGCTTCGACTGTGCGGGCCACGTCGGAGGATTTTAGGCTGACAACCGTGTCATAAAAATCGCAGGCCTCAAGCATTTGCACGTGGTGCAGCGCGCTTTCGGCTAGGGCGGCGGGGGCGGGCGCGCCGTGCTTGGCAAGAACTTCGGGTTGGAGCGAACCGGCGTTGACCCCTACGCGGATGGGCACGCCCCGGGCGCGGCAGGCGCGCACAACGGCCCGCACGTGGTCTTCGCCGCCAATGTTGCCGGGGTTGATGCGGATTTTATCGGCGCCGGCGGCCACACTTTCGAGGGCCAGACGGTAATCGAAGTGAATATCGGCCACAATGGGGACGGCGCAGGTTTGCTTGAGGGCCGCGATGAGCGCAACGGCTGCCTGGTTGGGCACGGCGGCGCGAATCAGCTCGCAGCCGGCCTGCACAAGGGCGCGGGCCTGCGCAAGGTTGCCTTCGATATCGGACGCCGGGCAACTGAGCATGCTTTGCACACGCACGGGTGCGCCGCCGCCCAGGGTGAGGTTGCCCACGCGCACGGGGCGGGTTGTTCTGCGGGTCATATGATTCTCCTGTGGGCGTGGTGGTTGCGGGCTGTGTGGGGAAGGCGGACGAAGGGGAACCTGCCCCGCGACAGCGCGCAAACGTTTTGGTTTTATCGGGAGGGCGCGCTACCGCTTGCCGGTGATGAGCGCCCAAACGTCGCTGAAAGAAACGAAGACCAGGAAGAGCATGAGCAGGGCGAACCCGACGCCGTGCACCACCGCCTCAAATTTTTTTGGGAGGGGCTTGCGGAAAATGATTTCGACAAGACAAAAGAGCAAACGGCCTCCGTCGAGAGCGGGCAGCGGCAGCAGGTTCATGATGCCAATGTTGAGGGAGATCATGGAAAAAAGAAGCAGAAGATCGAGCAGAGAGCCGACGGCTTCGGCTTTGTTGCCGCTGGCAGCACCCTGCTGCACCTGCTGCGCGCCGTCGGAAAGGAGGGTGACCACGCCGATGGGGCCCGAAATATCGCGCATGCTGAACTTGCCGGTGACCATATCGAGCAGACTGAGCCAGACCATGCGCCCCACGGTGACGCTTTGGAGCACCGTCTGTTTGGCGGTGCGCAGGCCGCGCAGCACGGGGCTGCCCTCCTGCGGGAACGCCTGCAAAGTAAAATCTTGGTGATAGGCCTGGGTGCCGTCTTCGTATTCGACCTTGGGAAACTGGATTTTGCTGAGCTTGAGGGTTTTGCCACCGCGGCGCACGGTGAGCTGCACGGCGCCGTCTTTGGCGCGGGAGGTGAGGAACCCCACGTCGATCCAGCTATAGACACGCTTGCCGTTGACGCGGACAATCTGGTCGCCGGTTTTGACGCCCTGCGCCTGCGTGACGGCCCAATTGGCAAAATCGCCCACGCGGGTGGTGGTGCCGGGGTTTGCGGCGACAATTGCGCCCATGATGAGCACGCCGCACAACAGGTTGACAAACGCGCCCGCAAAGAGGATGATAAAGCGCTTCCAGGGCCGCTGGTTGCCAAAGGCGCGCGGGTTTTCGCTGGATTCGTCCTCCCCTTCCATTAGGCAGGAGCCCCCGAAGGGAATGGCCTTCAGGCTGAACAGGGTTTCGCCTTTTTGCTTTTTAAGCAAGCGCGGGCCCATGCCCATCGAGAACTCAAGCACCTTGACCTTGAAGGCTTTTGCGGCGGAAAAGTGCCCCAGCTCATGGGAGAGCACGAGAAAGCCGAAGTAGAGAACGGCCACGATTATTGGCCATGCTTTGGACCAAAGGAGGGAGATTGTGATGAGAATCAATCCTTTCGGGCGGGGAATTTGAGTTGCAGAAGTTGATGGACGCATGCGCGGGCGGCATGGTCGGCCGCCAAAATAGACCGGAGAGAAACGCCGCCGCTTGCGTTGGGCAGGGCCTCGAGAACGCGGGCCACAACTTCGGTGATTTGATGGAAGGCGATTTTGCCTTCGCGGAAAAGCTGGTTGGCGGCTTCGTTTGCGCCGTTGAGCAAAGCAGGCGCAAGGTCGCCCATGGCAAAGGCGCGGCGGCACAGGTCGATCGCCGGGAAGGCGTCGTTGTCGGTCGGCTCGAAGGTGAGCGGGCCGCAGCGCAAAAGGTCGAGGGACGGCGCGGGGGAAGGCTGTCTTTCGGGGTACGTGAGGGCGTATTGGATGGGCAGGCGCATATCGGGCGTGCCAAGCTGTGCCAGCACCGCGCCATCGTCGTATTCCACCATGGAGTGCACCACGCTTTGGCGGTGCACCACCACGTCGATTTTTTGGGGCGGCAGGCCAAAGAGCCATGCGGCCTCAAGCACCTCCAGGCCTTTGTTCATGAGTGTGGCGCTATCGACGGTGATTTTTGCACCCATATGCCAGTTGGGGTGTTTTAATGCCTCCCGCACCGTTACCTCGGCAAGCGCCTCCTTGCTTTTGCCAAAGAACGCGCCGCCAGAGGCCGTGAGAATCAATC
>JAITBA010000146.1 GCA_031283835.1 Oscillospiraceae bacterium | reverse complement strand
AGTCCACGTGGCCCGGTGTGTCAATCAGGTTAAGCTCATAGGTTTCGCCGTCGTTGGCGGTGTAATAAAGCGTGACCGCGTGCGCCTTAATGGTAATCCCGCGCTCCCGTTCCAGGTCCATGTTGTCTAGCAACTGGGCCGTCATGTCACGCATGGCGACGGTTTGCGTCAGCTCCAGCAAGCGGTCGGCCAGCGTGCTCTTGCCATGGTCAATGTGCGCGATGATTGAAAAGTTGCGGATATGCGTTTTTGTAATATTCGGCATGCGGTCTTTCACCTCGTTCCTGCTTATTATACCCAATCACAGCCAAAATGTCAAGCATGGGAATCACGCGAATTTTCGTTTCGTGTTTTTTTGAGAGGAGGTCTGTTAAAAAATGGCGCCATAAAAAAATTATTCATTTTTTTGCAACGCACAATAAAACCGCCAAAAACACCCCATACTATCAACAGAAGAGCAAAGAAACGAGGGCAGACGTATGAATTTTCGCAGCGACTTGGCGCTGGAGTGCAAGGAACCGACAATGCGGCAAACACAGGGGCTGCTGGTGGAGGAGGAGACCCATGCGGCGTATAAGCTCACGCGGCTGAAGGTGCGCAGCGAAGAAGCCGCACGGGCACTGCGCAAGCCTATGGGGCACTACATCACAGTGGAACTGCCGCCGTTGGGGGAATACGCAAATGTGTTTGGCGACGGCATGGAGTGCGTGGCGCGGGAACTGCGTGCGCTGCTGCCCGGCGAAGGGGCGATTTTGGTGGCAGGCCTTGGCAACAGCGGCATGACCCCCGATGCCCTGGGCCCCCGCTGCTGCGCGCAAGTGCTGGCCACGCGGCACATCACCAGGGAGTTGGCCAAGAGCGCCGGGCTTGGCCGGCTGCGGGCAGTGGCTTGCCTAACACCGGGGGTGCTGGGTCGCACAGGTATAGAATCCGGCGCACTGATTGCCGCCGCCCTTCGCGCCGTTTGCCCGGCGGCGGTGATCACCGTGGACGCCCTGGCCGCGCGCAAGCTTTCGCGTCTGGGCTGCACCGTGCAAATCAGCGACAGCGGCATTGTGCCGGGGTCGGGGGTGGGCAACGCGCGGGCGGAACTCAGTGCGCAAAATCTGGGCGTGCCGGTGATTGCCCTGGGCGTGCCCACCGTGGTTGACGCCGCCACGATGATTGCCGACCTGACGCAAGGCACGCACACCCCCACCCCCGAATGCGAAAACTGGATGGTGACCCCGCGCGAGATTGACCTGCTCATTGCCCGCGCTGCCAAACTGTGCGCCATGGCCATCAACCGCGCGCTGCAGCCCCATCTTTCGGTGGAAGATTTTTTGGAATTAACAGAGTAAGAACCTGCTATATCGCCTGCGCCGTTGCGGTTTTGCGCGGATTTTTTGCCGGAATACCCGCGTATTTTCAAAAAAATTTTAATCAGCTATATATAAAAAGCATATTCTCCCCTGCCCCCTGCATACACATGGAAGTGAAAAACTCTGCAACAGGGGGAAATTGAAAATGCAAGAATTCGCAGCACAACACACTTCGCAAACGCCCGCTCCTCTAAGAATCCCCTACCCGCTGCACAAACGGCGCAAACGCTTGCTACTGACGGTTTGTGCGGGGGTGGTGGTTGTGTGCCTGCTGGCCACCGACGGCATGCTGCGCAAGGCGGCGCTGGTGAGCGCGGGGCTGGCACTGGGGCCCGGCAGTTTGCTCCTCCAGGCGGCACCTGCCACCACCGCGGGCAAAACGGAGGAATCGCGGGTGATCGCCGCCGCCAACAATGCTTCCGCAGACGACCAGGCCCCGCCCAAACCGCTGCAAAGCACCGACCCAAAAGAAACACCCGCAGATATCGCGCTGCTGATGAAAGAAGCCGTGAAAGAGTTTGCCAACCAAAAAAAAGACGGGGATATCCGCGCAAGGACCTATGTGGCGGGCGACGGCACACAGCACTGGGGGCAGTTGGGGGTGCTCAACACCACCGCCACCCAAAAAGGGCGCGATATATCGAAAGACCTGGCCGCGCCGCTGGATTTAAAAATTGACAAGAGCAAGCCGGCTGTGCTGGTTTTTCATACGCACACCACGGAAGCCTTTCAGATCATTGACCGACCTTGGTATGCGCAAGGCGACGACCCGCACACCACGGTGAGCGCCAAAAACATCGTGCGTGTGGGCGACGCCCTGATAGACACGCTGGAACAGGCGGGGTTCCAGGTGATTCACGACAAAACCCTCCACGACAAAAAATATACCGGCGCTTATGATAATTCCCGCGCCACCGTGCTGCAATACCTCAAAAAATACCCCAGCATTCAACTCACACTGGATGTGCACCGGGACTCCATCTATGCCAATCAGGGCGTGCACATCAAGCCTTTGGCCAAAATTGACGGCAAAAATGCCGCGCAGGTAATGATTATCACCGGCGTGCAGGAGGGCGCTATCGAAAATTATCCCAACTGGGCGACCAATCTCAACTTTGCCGCCAAGCTGCAAATGGCCGTGCAAAGCAATTCTCCCGGGCTTATGCGCCCCATTTTTTTTGCCCCGCGCAAATATAACATGGACGTGACGCCCTACTCCCTCCTGCTCGAATTCGGCTCCGACGCCAACACCCTGGACGAAGCCGTCTATAGCGGACGCCTTGTGGGCCAGGCACTAGGGGAACTCTTAAACCAATTTGCAGCAGAGAATTCGCCGTATTAAAAAATACAAAGCAAAGGATTGCCGTCATGAACGAAAGCTTCAAAATTCTAAAACGTTTTGCACTCACCTGCCTGCTATGTTTGTGCTTTGTTGCCATGCTGTGCGGGGGTGCGCTGGTGCAGAGCAACACCCGTCGGCTTTCGCTGGGCACGCCCGGGCAACAGGTTGGCTTTTTGGCCGATAGGCAAACCGTCACACTGCAAAGCGGCGGCCGCACGGTGCGTCTGCCCGCGTTGGGCACCGCACTGTACTGGGCGCGCCTGGCTCCCGCGCCGTTGGGGCTGTTGATTACCATTGGGCAAGCCGTGCGTGAGGCGGTTGCGCCATAAGCAAAGCGCAAAACAAAGCCCCCGCAAACGCAAGGGACCTTTTAAATTATTCGCGGCGCAGGCAAAAAGAACGCTTCGTTGCGTTGGTTGCCCGTGTCTTTGAACCCTTTTTAAAATTATTCGCTTGACCAGATTAGAGCACAAAAATGACGAAGTAATCTTTGCCTTAACCCTCTTGACAAGCCGAAAGCCTTGTGTATAAAGCAATTGGAGGGTTAAGGCGATCTGTAATCTGGTCAAGCCCCTAAATTATTCGCGGCGCGGGCAAAAAGAACTATTGGGCGGCTGCCTCGAGGGCACGACGTTCGGCAAGTTCTTCCATCACCCGGCGCTTGTTGTCGCCGGTGAGGTGGTAGAACAGCATGGGAATGATGCAGACCAGGAAAGAAACGGCGGGGATAAGTGACACCAGCATAAAAATACCCCCGCGCACTTGCGCCGCGTTTTCGAGCAGCAAGGGGTTCACAGTGGTTTTTGCGCTGGTAACGGCGTTGAGGTCGAGTTTGACCACAAAATACGTCAACACAATGGCAGAAGTGGCAAGCGCGTTGCCCAGCTTAAGCTGAAACCCGTTGCAGGCCTGGCCCAAACCGTTCTGCCGCTTGCCGGTTTGCCATTCCATATAGTCTAGGCTGTCGCCAATCATCGCAAACGTGACAATATTCAGCACGCCGACAGGCAAACCGCACAGCGCCAAAAAGGGGATCAGCGCGTAGATATTCTCGTAGCCGACAAAATACATGGACAAGGCGCTGGCGCCGCCAATGGCGCAACTGGCAATCACGAGGGTTTTGTAGGAAAATTTTTTGATGAGGAAAGGCACCGCCACCATGCTCAGCATCATCCCCACCGCAAGTGTGACCTGGAAAATCAGCTGCACTTTGGCGTTGCTCGCTTTAAGGTCGTCCTCCGTCATGCCAACGCCGGCGTTGAGCAAAACGCTGTAGCGCGCCACATGAATAGCCCCGGCCTGAAACATATAGCGCCCACCGGCAAGAATCCCCATGATCACCGTGAGCATGAGGGGTTTGCAGGTGAACACAAGCTTAAGCGCGCCGGGGCTCCCGTCGTTCTTATCGCGCTTTTGCGCCTTGGGCAGCGGCACACGCTCCCGGACAAAAAAGGCCGATTGGATGTAACCCGCGCCGCCAAGCACCGCGGCCATCAGGGCCAGAATGGTATATTTTTGGCGATCGCCTTCGTTGCCGCCCGAAACCACCGCCGTGAGCAGCATCATTAGCGCAATGGGGAGCGCCGCGCCAACGGAGTTGAACAACCGCGCCAACGAAATCAGCTGCCCACGCTCTCCTTCTTTGGGGGTCATGGCGTTGGGCAGGCTCCAAAACGGAATGTCGGCAGCGGTGTAGATCATGCCCCAAAGCGTATAGACCACAGCCGAAAACACCATTTTGAGCCCCGGGGTGGTGTTGGGTACCTGGAACAGCAGCACGGTCATCAGTGCCACGGGGATGGGAAAAATGTAGAGATACGGGCGCATTTTGCCGCGCTTTGGCTGCGCATGATCCATGAAAATACCCATGAGCGGGTCGTTGACGGCATCCCAAACGCGCGCCAGCAGCATTAGAAAAAACACAAAAATAGGGCCCAGCCCCGCCACGTTTAGGTAATAATCCGCAATGTAGGACGACATGACCGCATACATCATGCCCTGCCCAAAGCTGCCAAAGTAGTAACTAAACTGTTCCCCCGCCGGAATAACACCTTGCCCCTTTGCTTTTATCCCTTTTGCCATAGTCTACGTACTCCTCTCAACCCCACACCTGCGGTGGGCAGTTCACGCATCTTTGTCTTGCGGTTCGCGCTGCAAAGATATCCGGCGCCCCCTTTATTGTACTCCCAATTTTTTATATATGCAATATCGGAATATTTTACAAAAATTCGTAATAGTTTAGTGCATTCTGTATATATTTGCTAGTTTTTTAGGAGCGCTAGGCATCCTTGTGGCCATCGTCATAAAAATTATCGTAAGGGCTTGCGATTTTGCGCAAAATATGCTATTATAAATTAAAGTATTCGACCGACGTTTTACGCCCCGTCGGGGGGCGCATTCCAGTTATGGATTGGAGCAATTATATGTCCGCCTCCCTCAACGCAACCCCTTCCGGCGAGCGCGTGCACATCGGCTTTTTTGGCCGGCGCAACGCGGGCAAAAGCAGCCTGGTCAACGCCGTGACCGGGCAAGACCTCAGCGTGGTGTCTGATATAAAGGGCACCACCACCGACCCTGTGCGCAAAGCAATGGAGCTGCTGCCATTGGGTCCGGTGCTGATAATTGACACGCCGGGCTTTGACGACAGCGGCGCATTGGGCGCGCTGCGGGTGCAAAAAGCCCGGGAAGTTCTGCGGGAATCCGACATTGCCGTGCTGGTGGCCGACGCCACCGCCGGCCTGACCCCGGCAGACCAAGAACTGCTTGCCATTTTTAAGGAGCGGCAAACGCCTCACATTATCGCTTATAACAAGAGTGACCTTGTGCACAATGTGCGGCCCGAAGACGAGAATTCGATAGTGGTTTCGGCCCAAACGGGGGAGCAAATTGGCGCGCTGAAAGAACTGCTGGCACGGCTGACGCTGCAGCGGCCCGAACGCAAGCTGCTGCAAGACCTGGTTGCGCCCGGCGATTTTGTGGTGCTGGTGACGCCCATCGATTCCGCCGCGCCCAAAGGCCGCATGATCCTCCCCCAACAGCAGGCAATCCGCGACGTGCTAGACGCCGGGGCCATCAATGTGGTGGTGCGGGAGCACGAGCTGGCTGCCGCGCTGCAGCGTCTGGGCGAAGCCCC
>JAITBA010000059.1 GCA_031283835.1 Oscillospiraceae bacterium | reverse complement strand
CCGGGCGTCCGTCAGGGACTGTTCCCGCGTGGCGGGGTATTGCAAACTGCTGCCCGTGCTGACGCAGCTGATTTCCAGCCGCCCGGTCTTTAGCTTTTGCAGCGCATTCACAAGGGTTTGCGTCGGCGTGTCCTCAAAGCCCCGCAGCTCAATGCCGTGGAACCCCGTGTCTTTTGCCAGCGCCGTCATGTCTGCCCACGCATACTCCGGGCAGCCCAAAGATGAAAACGCGAGTTTCATATTGTCCTCCAAAAATTTTTTTAATTTTGCGAAAGTGAATCGGCGGCCGAGGAAACAACAACCCCCCGCACGTCAAGGCGCGGGGGCTGACGCATGCACGCAAAGCGCCAAAACGGTGGGTTAAAGAGAAAGCAGGCTCAGCGCAACAACGAACTGGCCGCCGTAGTAGAGCAGATAGTTCAGCGCGTAGTCGACAGGTCTTTTTTTGCCCTGGCCAAAGAAGGTGCCGCTGAGCACCAGGTCGCTGAGAAAGAACAACACCAGGCCAATGGTCATCACCAGCGATTGCGTGCTTTTTGTGACAAGATAGCCCTGCAGCGCCACGGCGATTGCCGCGCCAAACACCGCCGTGTAGCCCACCGCAATCGCCCTAAACTTGCCATAGTTGAGCTTCATGGCTTTTTCGGTTAGCAGCGCAAGCGCGCCCAGCACCGCGCCCGCACCCAGCGCAACCGGCAGCGCAACGGGGCCAAGAGAATAGGTGGCAAATATGCCGACGATGAAGAACAGGTGCCCGATTAAAAAGCTGGTGAACCCCGCAAACACAAAAACGTCGTGGTGCTGCGCATACATGTCCTTCATGTCCAGCCAAAAATCGCCCAGCAACCCCATGATTTGCCCCGCGACAACGCCAAAAATCAGCCATTTGTTATAAAAAATCGGCTCCCATGTGGAATGCCCGAACGCCGCCGTGAGCGTGGTGAGCAAAAAAAGTGCGCTTATGAGGATTTTTAGCAGGATACCGGGCAGTAGATTCTTTTTGCTGCGCAAAATAATGTAGGGCACCAGCAACCCCGCGCCAAGAATTGTTAGGATAATCGACGCCATTTTTCAATAACCTCCCCATATGTTCACATTATTAATATTATAATAATTATAACAGATGAAAATTAAAAAAGCAATCGTTTTTTATATATTTTTGTGCCCGGCGCGAAGAAGACCGACTCTGCCGCGCCGCGCACCGCTTTTTGGCCAAAGTCTCAAACTTTTTTCAAAAAATGCTTGCAATGTGTGATGTTTTCGTGTAAAATAGATAAACGGAACACGAATAATTTTTTGGAGGAACACGAACACATGCGCTTGGAGTATGACGTGCTGGTGATTGGCAGCGGCACCACTGGGTGCTATTTTGCCCGGCGGATGGCGGAAAAAGGCTACAAAGTCTGTGTGGCAGAAGCTGCAAAGGCCGAAACACTGGGGGAGCGGCTGGCGGTTTTTCACATCGACAAAGAAATGTTCAAAAAAATGGACGTGCCCCGGCCCGAACCAGGCGATGCCGACTATGTGAGCGAGTTTGCCGCGGGAACCTATTATTCTCCCTACGGGCAATACACCCGGCGCAACGACCCCGACGAAACCATTATTTATGCGCATTACCCCTTTCTTGTGTGCAAGCTGCCGCCCTTTGTGCAGCGCCTGCGGGCCTGGTGCCGCGAGGCCGGTGTGGTCTTCCTCGACGAAGCCAAATGCAAAGGGTTGCTTTATTGCAAGCACGGTGTGCGCGGCGCGGCGCTGGAGCACGAGGGAAAAACCAACCACGTCTTTGCCCGCCTGGTGGCCGATTGCTCCGGCATTGCGTCCGTGGCGCGGCGCTGTTTGCGCAAGCCCACCAAGGTGGAGGGTTTTAAAATTGGCCCGCGCGACATGATGTATGTGCTGCTGGAATATGTGAAGCTGGCTCACCCCGAAAAAGACGCGCCCCAGCGCGCCGAGCACTGGGCTTACTACAAAGGCTGGATCGCCCAAACGCCCAACCCCGACGAAGCCATCATCGGCGTGGGCGCAAACCTCAGCTACGAACACGCCCAAACCTGCATGGATCGCTGTAAGGCGGCGGTGCAAATGCCGGAGGGCGAAGTGGTTCGGCGCGAGCGCGGCGTCATTCCCTACCGTCACCCGCCGTATTCCCTGGTAGACAACGGCTTCGTCTGTCTTGGCGACGCCGCTTGCATGAACAAATGGGTGGGGGAGGGTATCTGTTCCAGCTGGGTGGGCGCCAAAGCTGCCGCCGAGGTGGCGGGCCGCGCCCTCCAAAGCGGGGCTTATCCCACCGAACGCGCTCTGTGGCCCTTCAATGTGATTTATAACACCACGCAGCAGGCCGATTTTGCCTACATCAACGCAACCGCCATCAACGCAATCGATTGCACCGCCGACGAAATGGACTACGAGTTCCGCAAGGGCATCGTGTTCCACAACAAAGCCATGACCCGCCTGAACCGCGAATACAGCGCCGAACTGCCGATTGACGAAGTGATTGTGCTGGTGGGCAAAGTGATTGGCGGCCTTGCCACCCGCAACATCAGCGTGAGCACCCTGCAGGGCCTGCTTAAGGGCATCGGCTGTTCCACCCTGCTCAAGGCGCATTACCAAAATTATCCCAAAA
>JAITBA010000025.1 GCA_031283835.1 Oscillospiraceae bacterium | reverse complement strand
GCGTTCATGCTGCCGCCGTATTGAATCACAGTCGCCTCGGCAGTCGCCTGGTCATATAGCTCGGCCAGCAAGCCGCGGATGGCTTTGTTCACTTCGTTGGCCTGGGCCGCCGTGGCGGTGAGCCCTGTGCCAATGGCCCACACCGGCTCGTAGGCAATGACGATGTGCTCTGCCAACTCGTTGGCGCGCACACCCGCAAGGGCGATTTTTGCCTGGGTGCGCACCACCTCGAGGGTGATGTTTTTTTGGCGCTCTTCCAGCACCTCGCCCACGCACAGAATCACCTCCAGCCCTGCGTCTAGCGCGGCGCGGGTGCGGGTTTGCACGGTTTCGTTTGTGTCGCCAAACAGCGCGCGGCGTTCGCTGTGGCCAATAATCACATAATCGGCGCCGAGATCCTCCAGCATCACTGCCGCCACTTCGCCCGTGAAGGCGCCTTTTTGGGCCCAGTGGCAGTTTTGCGCGCCTACTTTGATATTGGAACCCTTTGCGGCGGCGATTGCCGTTGGCAGGTCGATATAGGGCGTGCACACTACGACCTCCGCGCCGGCCCCTGCCACCAGCGGCTTAAGTTCCGTGATCAGTTCCGCCGCCTGTGCCGGCAGCAAATTCATTTTCCAGTTCCCGGCGATGACCGCCTTGCGCAGTTGTTTGTTCATGTGATGTTCCTTTCCGCTTCTCCCATTTGATTTTTTTGCAATTAGAATTATACCACGCAAATCTTCGTTTGTCAACAGGCCTTGCCCGGCCGCCCGCCGCCGCCGGGCTTTTTTGCGCATTTTTTTGGGTTGCCAAAGCGCGTCAAATGTGATACAATAAAAACGCGTATTTTGCAAAAACAAAAGGGGAGGTTTGACATGCAATTTCTGGGCATTGAGCTTGGCTCCACGCGGATAAAGGCGGTTTTGATTGACGAGGCACACAGAACGCTTGCCACAGGTGGTTTTAATTGGGAAAACCGGCTGGAGAACGGCATTTGGACCTATCATCTGGAGGACGTTTGGCAGGGGTTGCAGGCGGCGTATCGAGCGCTGCTGGCGGATTATGGCGCGGAGCCCGCGATTGGTTGCATTGGCATTTCGGCCATGATGCATGGGTATTTGCCCTTTGACGCGCAAGGCAACCCGCTTGCGGCGTTTCGGACCTGGCGCAACACCATGACGGCACCGGCATCGGCGGCGCTGCTGGCGCGCCTGGGCGTCAACATACCCCAGCGGTGGAGTGCCGCGCACTTGTATCAGGCGGTGTTGAACGGCGAGCCGCATGTGAAAGAGATTGCGTTTTTAACCACGCTTTCGGGCTATGTGCACTGGAAGCTGACGGGACGAAAGGTCTTGGGCGTTGGCGACGCGTCGGGGATGTTCCCGATTGACAGCGCCACCGGCACTTTTGACGCGGAGATGGCGAACGCGTTCGACGCCATGAGCGGCCTGCGGATTGCAACGCTTTTGCCGGAGGTGCTGCAGGCGGGCGCGCGCGCGGGCAGCCTGACCGAAGAGGGCGCCCGGTTGCTGGATCCATCGGGAAAGCTGCGGGCGGGCGTTTTGTTTTGCCCGCCGGAGGGCGACGCGGGCACCGGCATGGTGGCAAACAACAGCGTGGCGGCGCGCACGGGAAATGTTTCGGCGGGCACGTCGATTTTTGCGATGGTTGTTCTCGAACAGCCGTTATCCGGCGCTTACCCCGAGATTGACCTGATTGCAACGCCCTGCGGCAAGCCGGTGGCTATGGCGCACTGCAACAACTGCTCTTCGGATATTGACGCGTGGGTGCGGCTGTTTGGCGAATTGCTGCAGGCGTTTGGCGTTGAGGCCGATCTTTATGACCATCTTTTTTGTGCCGCGCGGCAGGCCGACCCGGATTGCGGCGGTCTGCTGTCCTATAACTACCTTTCGGGCGAGCACGTGGTGGGCCTTGCGGAAGGAAGGCCCCTGCTTGCCAGAATGCCCGGCAGCCGGCTGAGCCTGGCAAATTTTTCGCGCAGCTTGCTGTTTTCGGCAATCGCTTCGCTGCGCATTGGCATGGACATCCTCATTGAAAAAGAAAACATTCGGATTGATCGCTTGTCGGGGCATGGCGGGCTGTTTAAAACGCCCGGGGTGGTGCAGCAGCTGCTTGCGGCGGCATTGGGCGCGCCTGTGTATGTGATGGAATCCGCGGGCGAGGGCGGCGCGTGGGGCATTGCCGTGTTGGCGGCCTACCTTGCGCAAAAAAGCGAGGGCGAAGCGCTAAGCGATTATATGACGCAAAGGGTGTTTGCGCAAGCGGCAAGCACCTGCGCCGCGCCCGCGGCCGAAGAAGTCGCCGCCTTCGATTCCTACATGGAGCGTTATAAAACGGGCCTGGAGATTGAGCGGGCTGCCGTTGCACACATGCAATAACGTGTTGTGCAATAACGCGAGCGATAACTTTGAATTTTTTTGGCAATAGGAGAAGCTGTGTGCCATGCAAAGGAGCGCGAAAAATGACATTGATCGCGGCGACGGACCGGGCGTGGGCGATTGGCCGGGCAGGGGCGCTGCCGTGGCGGCTGCCCGGCGATCTGGCGCACTTTCGGGCTGCCACCATGGGGCACACGCTGGTGATGGGCCGCAAAACCTTTGAGAGCTTGCCGGGGCTGCTGCCCGGGCGGGCGCACATTGTGCTATCGCGCGATGCGGGATTTTTGCCGGCGGGGGTTGAGGTGCTGCGCGGCACCGCGGCGAGTTTGCTAGCGGAACTGCCGGAAGACGCTTTTGTGATTGGCGGGGGCGAAATTTTTGCGTTGCTGCTGCCACGCTGCACGCGGGCGCTGGTGACGCGGGTGGATGTGCGCATTGCCGGGGCGGACGTGTTTTGCCCCAACCTGGAGGCCGCGCCGGACTGGCAATGTGTGCGCCGTGGCCCCTGGAGGGAGGAGCAGGGCTTGCGGTACCGGTTTGTGGAAGCGGTAGCGTGCAGGGCGTGCGATGTTTAGTATGGGTTTTTTGCGGAAACGGGTTGAGAATCAGAGGTCGTCCGCGTCTTGCTCGGGTTTGCCGCCGCCGACGGGGTTGCCGGTGTAGCTGCCGCCGGGATCGAAGGCATCGCAAGGGTCGGCGTCCTCGGCAGGGTCGTAGAATAACTCGTCGTCGGGGAACGCGGCAGCGGTTTCCCACCACTGCTTGTGCAGCTTGCGCGCCGCCGCGCTGCGCTGTTGATTTTTGCGCCATCGGCGGAAGCGGTTGCATAAGGCCATGTGTGATACTCCCTTTCTTGTGGTGAAGTGACTCTATTTTTTGCAAACAGAACGCCCGCATTCGCAATCCCAATTTTTTACTACGCACTTTATAAATTTTCCTGCGGAGCAAATAAAAATTGGTATTTACTACCAATCCGGTTTTTTTTGCGTTAAAAAAGAGAGGGAAGGCACCGAAACCGATTGACGGCGTACTGCCAACCTGTTATGATAGGTATGCGCCCAACACGAAGGCAATGCACTTTGCCGTGCAAACCTTTGTTGCAAGCGCGGGACGTGAAAGCGTTGGAAGTGCGGTGTAAAGGCCAATCAAAAGCATGGACGAGCAAAACAAAGGACGTTAAAAAAACAAGCGCCCCCGTCGTTTTTGACGGGGGTTTGCTTGTTTGTAATGTTTTTTATGGGGCATGCGGGGCGAAGTTATTCTTCGGGGGGGGCTTCGGAGGGTGCTTCGGGGGAATCTTCGGGGGCCACGACGATGGTGTCGTCTTCTGTTTTGCAGACATAGGTTTTGCCGGGCAAGACAGTGCCGTCGAGGAGTTTTTCGCTGAGGAGATCTTCGATTTTGGTTTGGATGGCGCGGCGAAGCGGACGCGCGCCGAAGATGGGGTCGAAGCCCGCGTCGGCCATTTTGGCGGTGAGGCTTGCGTCGAAGCGCACGTTGATCTCGCGCTCGCGCAGGCGCTGACCCACCTGGGCAAGCATGCGCACGCAGATCTGCTCGATTTGGGCGTGGGTGAGCTGGTGGAAGACGATGATATCGTCAACGCGGTTGAGGAATTCGGGGCGCAAGGCTTTTTTTAGCTCGCCCATGACGGCATCTTTGATTTTTTCTTGGCTTTGCACGCCGCCGTTTTCGTCGCCGGTGCCAAAGCCCAGGCCGCCGGTTTGTTTGGTGATGAGCTTTGCGCCCAGGTTTGAGGTCATGATGACGATGCAGTTTTTAAAATCGACCACGCGGCCTTGCGCGTCGGTTAGGCGGCCGTCTTCGAGGATTTGGAGCAGGAGGTGGAACACGTCGGGGTGGGCTTTTTCGATTTCGTCAAAGAGCACCACGCAGTAGGGCTTGCGGCGCACCTGCTCGGTGAGCTGGCCGCCCTCGTTGTAGCCGACGTAGCCGGGAGGGGAGCCGACCAGGCGGCTGACGGTGTGCTTTTCCATGTATTCGGACATATCGAGCCGCACCATGGCGTTTTCGTCGCCGAACATGGCGGCGGCCAGGGCCTTGGTTAGCTCTGTTTTGCCAACGCCCGTGGGGCCCAAAAAGAGGAAGGAGCCTGTGGGGCGCTTGGGATCCTTCAGGCCGGCGCGGCCCCGGCGGAGGGCCTTGGCAATGGCGGTGACGGCTTCGTCTTGGCCGACGATGCGGCGGTGCAGTTCCTCCTCCATGTGTAGCAGGCGCGCGCTTTCTTCTTGGGTGAGTTGCGTGGAGGGGACGCCTGTCCACTGCGAGACGATGAGGGCGATTTCTTCGGCGGTGACCTCGCCGCCAATTTGGCCGCTTTGCCCTTGCCAGGCGCTTTTGCGCTTTTCGAGTTCTTCGCGTAATTGCCGCTCTTCGTCGCGCAGGCTCGCCGCGCGGAGAAAATCTTCGCTTTGGATGGCGGCGTTCTTTTCGTCGTCCAGTTCCCGCAGGCGGTTTTCAATTTCCTTCACGTCGGGCGGGGCGGTGAAGGCGCGCAGACGCACGCGGGAGGCGGCCTCGTCCACAAGGTCGATGGCTTTATCGGGCAAAAAGCGGTCGCCGATATAGCGGGCACCCAATTTTACGCTGGCGCGTATGGCTTCGTCGGTGATGCGGATTTTGTGGTGTGCCTCATATTTATCCCGCAGGCCGCGGAGGATTTCGATGGTTTCGGCCTCGGTGGGTTCATCCACCAGCACGGGCTGAAAGCGGCGGGCCAGGGCGGCATCTTTTTCAATATGCTTGCGGAATTCGTCGAGGGTGGTGGCACCAATCACCTGCATTTCGCCCCGTGCCAGGCTGGGTTTTAGGATGTTCGCGGCATCTGTGGCACCCTCGGCGGCACCCGCGCCAATGATCGTATGCAATTCGTCGATGAAAAGAATGACGTTTTTGGACTTTTGCACTTCGTCCAGGGCGGTTTTGATGCGTTCCTCAAAATCGCCGCGGTATTTGGTGCCCGCCACCATGCCTGTAAGATCGAGGCTAAACACGCGTTTGCCGCGGAGTGGCTCGGGAACTTCGCTGGAAGCGATGCGCAGGGCAAGGCCTTCGGCCACGGCGGTTTTGCCCACGCCGGGCTCGCCGATGAGCACGGGGTTGTTTTTGGTGCGGCGGCAGAGGATTTGCATGACGCGGGCGATCTCGGTGTCGCGGCCAATCACGGGGTCAATCTGTTGCTCGGCGGCCATTTTGGTCAGATCTCGGCCAAACTGGTCGAGGGTGGGGGTGGCGGTTTCGCGCTCGAAGGCACCGCTTGCATCGTCGGGCTTGCCGCCCTTGAGCGTTCGGTGAATATCGTTGATCAGCTCGGGGACGGAAACGTCTTGGTGGCCCAGCAGTCTGACCGCCGCGCAGCCGCGCTCCTGCAGCAGCGCCAACAGCAGGTGCTCTGTGCCAACGATGGAGCCGCCGGAGCGGGCGAGGGACGCCGCTGCCTCCAGCACGTGCTTGGTGCGGGGCGTGAAGTCGCTGGGCGACAAAACCGTGGGCGCGCCCGCCATGTAGTTGGCGTGGATGGCGTCCTCGATTTTGCGCTCGCTGACCTTGCGCCCTTGCAGCACCGCGTGCGCCACGCCGTCGCCCTGGCGCAGCAGCCCGACGAGGAGGTGTTCGCTGCCGACAAACGTATGCCCCAGCTCTTCGGCAAACTGGAGGGATAAATTCAGGGCTTCGTTTGCTTTCTCGGTTAGGCCACGGAAATGGTAAGATGACATGGGATCAGGCTCCTTTTATACTATTTTCGATGCGACTTAACGCAGGGAAATTTTTAATGCGCGGGGAAATGCGACTTAACGCAGGGTTTTTAAATGCGAGGGGAAGGACATATGAACGCAGGGTTTTTAAACGCGAGGGAAAGGGGCGGCTATGATAGTGCTTCCCGGATCATCTCGGCGCGCGCGAGGTCGCGGGTGGCGGGGTCGTCGGCGGCGCGGGACAGGGCGAGGGTGGCGGGCTGGAGGGCGGTCATGAGGGTGCTGACCACGGCGGGGGAGACCGGCAGCAGGCCGCCCGCCGCGCCCATGCGGACGTAGGACAACAGTTTGAGCGCGTCGCCGCTCTCGAGAAAACGGGCGTATTTGAGGATGCCGTAGGCGCGCCAGACTTTGTTTTCCCACTGGGGGTCTTTGAGTGCGTCGGCGCGGGCGCGTCTTTCTTGCTCGGCGATTTGCAGGGTGAGGGCCTGCAAATTTTCGAGGGCCTGGGATTCGGTGATGCCCAGGGTGACTTGGTTGCTCAGCTGGAACAGAGCGCCTTCGGCGTCGCTGCCTTCGCCAAAGGCCCCGCGGATGGTGAGACCCAGCTTGCTGATGCTTTCGCTCAAACGGGCCACGCGGCCCAGGGCGGCCAGCGCGGGCAGGTGCAGCAGCACAGAAGCGCGCATGGCGGTGCCCAAATTTGTGGGGCACTGGGTGAGGTAGCCCAGATGATCGTCGAAGGCGTAGGCAAGGTGCTTGCCCAGGGCGGTGTCGGCGGCGTCGGCCAGGGCAAAGGCGGCACTGAGCGCCAGCCCCGGACACAGGGCCTGAATGCGCAGATGATCTTCTTCGCAGAGCATGATGCTCAGGGCTTCGTCGTTGCGCAGCAGCAAGGCGCTTTGGGGAGATTGACAGGCAAATTCCGCGCTGATGACGCGCCGCTCGGCCATGGAGATGGCTTTGACCCGGGGCAGCCGCGCCATGTCGATCCACTGCAGAGGGCCGATAGCGTCCTCCGCCGCGGCTGCGGCCGCGCGCACCTGGGCGGCGACTTTTTGGCGGCCTTCGGCGCTGAGCCGGGCGGGAAAGGGGAAATCGCGCAGGTTGCGTGCCAAGCGCACACGCGTGCTGAGAACCACGTCGTCTTCGTGGGGCGCGCCGGCGGGCGGCTGGTTGGTTTTGTCATGCGGCATGGTCGTTGCCTCCTTCCTCTTGCGTGCCCTCCAGGCGGCGGATTTCGTCGCGCAGGCGGGCGGCTTCTTCGTAGTCTTCGCTCTGCACCGCCTGGGCGATTTGCTCACGCAGGGCGGCAAGGGCCTGCTCTTTTTGTTTGCGGGCGTGCACGGCAGGGTCGGCCGCGGGGGTTTTGCCCGCGTGTTCGAGAGCCCCGTGGATGCGCGCGAGGGTGGGTTCGAGCACCTCGCGGAAGGTGTTGTAGCACGCGGCGCAGCCCACGCGGCCGCTTTGGGTGATTTCGTGCAGGGTGCTGCCGCAGAAGCCGCAGCGCTGCGCGGGGGCAAGGGCGGCCGGGGCCTGCCGCAAGCTGCTGCCCAAAAAGCCGCTGAACAGGTCGCTCAAATTAAAAAAGGGCGGCGCGGCAAATTCGTTGATCAGCCCGCTTTCGCGCGCGCAGGCGGCGCACAGATGGAATTCTTCGGCCTGGCCATTGACGACCCGCTGGATGTGGGTGGTGGCCTCGCGTTGTTTGCATTGTTGACATTGCATATGACGTGCTCCTTTTCAGTAATCTTTTTGCCGGAATCGCGTTGTCACAGGTCTTGCGTGCGCAGCAGCATGCGCTTGAAGATGTTGGCGCGGATTTTGTCGCGGAGGACGGGCGGCGCGGCGCGCAGGGCATCGTCGCCGCAGGCGGCCAGGGTGAGCGCGGCGGCTTCTCTGCTGATGAAGTCTTGACCAAACAGGTTGCCGATATGCGCGCGCAGGGTGGTTTCGTCAATCGCGCCGCCAATGGAGTTGATGAGGGCCAGCAGAGTGGCGCTTTTGCTCACGCGCACCCGCCGGATGCGGATGCAGCCCCCGCCGCCCCGGCGGCTCTCGACGATATAGCCTTGCTCGGGCGGAAAGCGGGACGCGATGACGTAGCTGATTTGGCTGGGCACGCAGCCCAGGCTTTGCGCAAGCAGGTTGCGCTGAATCTCTGCGCTGTCGGTTTCCTCGAGCATTTCGAGAATCACCTGCGCAATTTCGCTGCTGAGGGTGCTCATGGAATCACCTCTTTTGACTTTGACTATCTTTGACCTTAGTATAACATGTTTTTTTTCATATGTCAAGTGGATTTTTTAATTTTTTTGACCTTAATTGACCCTTGATTTTTGGAGGCGGACGACGCCGCAAAAAGAAACGTAAAAATATTGCCTAAAAATATCTTTACAATTGACCGGAAATGTGTTATCATGAGAAATGGGAAAAGTATATATGTGAGAATGGAGTGGAGTGTGATGGCGACACATTGCCCAAACCCGGCGTGCGGCTACAAGCTGAAGTGGAAGGATTGGCGGCAGAATTGCCCGGTTTGCGGCACCAACGTTGTTTATTATAATATGGAAAAACGGCTGGAAGAAGAAGCGGACCGGGTGGAAACCGAAAACGCGGCGGTGCAGAAGCGCATGGACCGGATGAAGGCGAATTTGGTGGGCAGCCCGTGGGCGATTGCGCGGCTGGTGTTGCTTTTTTTGCCGCTGGGCGCGTTGTTTTTGCCGCTGGGCCGTGTGGAGCTACACGCGCCCTTTGTGAGTGAAGCGCCGGTGACGTTGCAGGCGATTTCGATTTTTTCGGCTCTTGCAAAGTTGGATGTGGGCGCGCTGTTTGCGCTGCTGGGCGACCGCGTGTTTGTTGGCGCGTTTTTGTGGCTGACGGTGGCGCTGGTGCTGTTTGTGCTGACGGCGCTGGCTTGTTTGGCGGGGCTTATAAGCGCTGTGTTTGCCGGAGGGCCAAAGGCGCTTTTGCGGGCGGTGGTGATTTCGGTGACCGGGGCAGCCGCGATTCTTGGCAGCGGGTTTTCGTTTTTGGCTTTTGGCAACCGGCTGGTGAAGGTGGTGTCCAACCAGCTGGAGTTTCAATTGCAATGGGGCTGTTTTGTGGTTGCGATTTTATTCTTGGCCATTTTGGCGGTGAATATTTATATCAAGGCCAGCGGCGGCATTCCTGTGCAATATAAACCATGCTTTATCAGCGGGTTCCCCGAGGAGGAAGTGCAGACCGCGCTTGCCCAGGGGTTGACGCTGGACGACATGCGGCGCAAATTAAAGGCTGGCGGCGATGAAGCGGGCGGCGTAAATGGGCATGTTGCACAAACAAATTAAAAAAATGCAAAAAACCCTTGAAAAACGCGAGCATATCGTGTACAATACTATATGGGACAGGTGCGCTTTTTTTAGAATGAGGAGAATAACAGTATATGTCGAATCGATTATTTCAGGGAGTTTTGCCCAAGCTTAGCGACGCGACGGGGCGCACGGTGGGCATGGTGGACGAGACGGGAAGTATTTTTGCCTGCAGTGACGCCGAGCTGATTGGCAAAGTGGCCGTGATAGACGTTGTGGCTGTGTTTGAAGCCAGCGAAGTGAAGGTATTTGACGGGAATGCCTATTGCCTGCTGGAAGGCCCGGCGGCCAACCGGTTCTATGCGGTGTTTGTGACGGGGGAGGATGAGGCCGCGCGTCACTATGTCAAGCTTTTTGCGGTGACACTGGGGTGCATGGAGGAATTTATTGGTGAGCGCTATGACCGGGCGAATTTTATTAAGAATGTGATTCTTGACAATATTTTGCCGGGTGACATTTATCTGCGCACACGGGAGCTGCATTTTAATAACGAAGTGCCCCGCGTGGTGCTGCTCATCCGCTCGACCCGCGGCAGCGACCCTACTGTGTTTGAGGCGATTCAGTTGTTGTTCCCCGACAAAGCCAAGGATTTTACTATCAATGTGAACGAAACGGACATTGCGCTTGTGAAGGAAGTGCGCACCGGAACCGAAACCCGCGACCTGGAAAAGCTTGCGCGCTCGATTGCGGACGCGGTGCACACGGAGTATGAGGGGCAGCCCTTCATTGGCATTGGTTCGCTGGTGCACACCATCCCGGAGCTGGCGGCGTCATATAAAGAAGCGCAGGTGAGCCTGGAGGTTGGCAAGGTGTTCGACACCGAAAAGAAGATTATTTCGTATGACTTTTTGGGCATTGCGCGGTTGATTTATCAGCTGCCCAAGCGGCTGTGCGGCATGTTTTTGCAGGAGGTTTTTAAGCGTGGCACCATTGACAGCCTTGACCAGGAAACGCTGTTCACCATCCAAAAGTTTTTTGAGAACAACCTGAACGTGAGCGAAACCAGCCGCAAGCTCTTTGTGCACCGCAACACGCTGGTGTATCGCCTGGAGAAAATTAAGAAGCTGACGGGGTTGGATTTGCGCGAGTTTGACGACGCGATTGTGTTTAAAGTAGCGCTGATGGTGAAGAAATATTTGGACGCGAGGCCGACGCGGTATTAAAACCAGATTTGAAGACGACTGAAAAACAATGAATTGGAAACGCATGACTTTTTTTGGACGGAAGGTATTCCGTCCATTCGGCATTTTTGGGGACATGGAAAATACTGGGGCGGTTTCTTACATTAAATTGCAAAATTTGTAGATATTTGGGATGGTGAAGTGACATGATTACGTTCCGCGATGTGACCAAGGAATACCCGAACGGGACAGTGGCGCTGTGCGGGCGGGCGCCGCAGCCGGGGATGCCACAAGAAAAGGGGATGAATTTGCATATTGCGTCGCGGGAATTTGTGTTTGTGGTGGGGGCCTCCGGCGCGGGCAAAAGCACGTTTTTGAAGCTGCTGCTGCACGAAGAGGTGCCCACCAGCGGCAGCATTTGTGTGGGGCAGTTTGAGCTGAACAACCTCACACGCAAGCAAATTCCAATGTATCGGCGGCAGCTGGGCATGGTGTTTCAGGATTTTCGGTTGATTGCCAACATGAATGTATATGACAACATTGCTTTTGCGATGCGTGTGGTGGGCGCGCGGGACAAGGTGATTCGCGAGAGAGTTGTTTATTTGCTGCAGCTGGTGGGGTTGAGCCACAAAGTGCACAGCAAGCCCAGCGAGCTGAGCGGCGGCGAACAGCAGCGTGTGGCGATTGCCCGCGCGCTGGCCAACAACCCCGACCTGATTATTGCCGACGAGCCCACGGGGAACATTGACCCGCGCATGAGCCAGGAACTGCTGGATTTGTTTGTGCGGCTCAACGAGGCGGGCACCACGGTGGTGATGGTGACGCATGCCCACGATCTGGTGCGGCAATACAACAAGCGCATCATTATCCTTGAAAACGGCAGCGTGGTGGCCGACGGCGTGTTTCGGCGCCCGGAGGAAACGCGGAGGCAATATGCGTAGGGCACGATTTTTTCCAGGAAGCAAGCGAAACATTTTTTGAAAGAAAAAGTAATGAAACACAGAAAGGGTGATTCTATGCAAAGCAGCAGCGGGCGCGCGTTTTTGACGCGCATGGGGTTGCGGAATATTCAGACGAACCGCACCATGAGCCTGGCTTCGGTGCTGGTGCTGGTTTCGTGCCTGATGCTGATTGGGCTGGTGTTTTTGGCGGCCACAAACCTGAATTCGATGTTTGCGGAATTTAGCAGCCGCAATGTGATTATGGTGTATTTGCGGCAAGGGCTTGAGGATCAGCAGGTGGAGTCGATTGAGAACCGCATTAAAACTATGGGGAATGTGAAAAGGTGCACATATATCACGAGCCAGGCGGCCTATGACCGCGCAACGGCGAAGAACGAAGGCGATTTGGCGCTGCTGGAGGGCGTGGACGTGGCGTTTATGCCGGCGGGCTTTGAAGTGAGCCCGGAGCGGCTGGAGGATTTTGATGCCACGGTGGAGCAGCTCAAGGCGCTTGACTCGGGCATACAATCGGTGCGGAGTTTTCAGGGCGTGGCGGCGCAGCTTTCGGCGGTGCAAAACGCGCTGACGGTGCTGGGCGTGGCGGTGATTACGGTGCTGCTGCTGGTTTCGGTGTTCATTATATCAAGCACGGTGCAGGCCACCATGTTCTCGCGCCAGCAAGAGATTAAAGTGATGAAATCGGTGGGCGCGGCGCCCGCGTTCATCCGCTGGCCGTTTTTGGTGGAGGGCATTGTTTTGGGCGTGATGGGTGCTTTGGCGGCGCTGGGCGTGGTGTGCGTGGTCTACGTGGGCATGTCGCGCGCGCTGGAGCCCTTTTTTAACCGGTTGCTGAGCGGTTTTCGGCTGCTGCCGGTCGTTAAACAGCTGCCAACGTTGTTGCCGAGCTTTGTGGCCGTGGGCGCCATTGCGGGCGGCGGCGGCAGTATGCTTTCGATCACCAGATACTTAAAGGAGAATATCTATGAAGAGGCCGAACTCGAAGATGAATGACACTTTTTTTGAAAAAGAAAAAGCGACAAAGCGAACGAGAGACCCTTTGCGGGCCAAGTGTTTTGCCCGGCCGGCCTCGGCTCTTTTGGCAATGGTAATGGTGGTTTGCTGCGCGTTTGGTTTGGGGGCGCCGGTGGTGGCCAAAACAGAACAGCAGCTGCAAAAAGAGATTGAAGAGAAAAACGCGGCGATTGCCGCGGCGGAGGACGAGATTGCGCAGCTGGAAAAAGAACAGGCCGCGCAAAAAAAGCTGCTGCCCGCCCTTGAAATGCAGAAGAAGGCGGTGGAAAAAAAGGCCGATCTGATTAAGGTGGAAGTGGACAGGCTCAGCGGTTCGGTCGCCAAGCTGCTGGCGCAGATTGAAGCCCTGGACGCGGACATTGCGGGGCACGAACGGCAGCTTGACGAAATCACGGAGCTGACCACGGCGAAGGAGGCGCAGATTGCGCAATTGCAGCTGCAGCTGATGGAGCGGCTGCGGCAGCAATATGTGGCGGGGCCGGTTTCGAATTTGCAATTGCTGCTGAGCAGCGAGGACGTGGCGGGCATGCTCACGGTGTATGAATACATCAGCCGCCAGGCAGAGCGGGATGAGCAGCTGCGCCGCCAGCTGGAAGAAGACATGGTGCAGTATAAAGTGCTGCTGGCCCAGCTCGAAACCGAAACGCAGGCCCTGGAGGACAAAAAGCTGGAGCTGCAAAAGCAAGGCGCGGCTCTGACCCAGGAGCTTGTGGAACAAAAAGAACAACAGGACAGCCTGAACGAAGAGCTGAATAAAATCAGCGACACGCAGCGGAGAATTGCGAAAATTATTGATGGGATGGAAGAGGATTCGCAGGAAGCCCGGGCGTTGATTCGGGAAAACAACAGGGCGATTCAGGCGCTGGAGGAAGCGCTGGACCGCAAAAAAGTGCCCCCCGGCGTGGAGCAGGTGGCCAAAGGCACCATGCGCTGGCCGTTCCCCTACCGCGACTGCTATATTACGAGCCGATTTGGAGAGGTGAGCAGCACCCGCGGCGGTGCGCCCCACAAGGGCCTGGATATTTCGATTGGAAACAAATCGAGGGAGTACCTGATTATTGCGGCGCTGGACGGCACGATTCTTGACCACGGATTCAACAGCGCCATGGGAAATTATGTCATGATCTATCATGGCTACTACGAACCCAAGGGCACGGAGATTCGCACCACATATATGCATATGAAGTATTA
>JAITBA010000010.1 GCA_031283835.1 Oscillospiraceae bacterium | reverse complement strand
CGCAGCCACTGCGTTGCGCCCAGCCAGGCAAACAGCAACCCGGCGGCGTTGTTCCACATGTGCACGGCGATGGTGGGCCACAGACTGCCGCCGCGCAGCGCCACCCAGCCCAGCGCCACCCCCGAAACCAGCGTGGCAGGCAGCAAAGCCGGGTTGCGGTGCAGCGCCGCAAACAGCGCCGCCGTGAGCAAAACCGCCAGCCACGCAGGCATTTTTATCCGCCGCGCCAAAAGCATTGCCGCGCCACGGAACACAAATTCCTCCCAAAGCGCGGGCACAATTGCACCGGTGAGCAGCGCCAAGGCGGCGTTGCCAACGCTTGCGGGCCGCGTTGGGTCCGGCAGCGGCGCCTGCCACCCGGCCACCATGCCCGGCAGCGAAGCGAGCGCGCTGCCCGCCAGGCACAGTGCCGTTCCCGCAAAAAACAGACACACCGCAGCCCGCCATGGGTGTTTTTTGCCCCCAAAAGGCTTGCCAAACAAAGAAAATAAAAACAAAATGCTGCCGCTCCATCTTTTCTCTTGTATTTTGGGTTGAACCATGATATAATAATTGCGATGCTGTGGCGGGGGAATTGCAAAAACCCGTAAGCAGGTGGACGCGGGCACGAAAGCGCGCAAAAGAGAGAACCTGCGTGCGCGATCTGCCCACCGCAGGTGCGCGAACTGCCCACCGCAGGTGCGCGAACTGCCCACCGCAGGTGCGCGAACTGCCCACCGCAGGTGCGCGAACTGCAGGTGCGCTCACAATACCCAGTATACCTGAAATTTGCAAAAAGTGCAAGTACAACATAAGAAAACGGGAGGAAAAGACTATGGCAGAACCAATTCAGGTGGATTTTTCGGGAGGGAGCGGGCGCAAAGCGCCGCAAAAGAAGGCACCCATCATCCCGCCGGAGCGGGCAGGGCTGCGTGTGCTTTTGAGCCTTGTTGGCGCCGTGCTCACGGCAGCGATTGGCTATTACATCATGTTGCCGCCGCTCAATTTTAAGGCGCTGGAATTTTATTATTATTTGGCGCTGGTGTTTGGCTCCTTCATTGTGCTGCTGTTTTTGCTGTGCCGCACGGGGCGCAACCCAGAATGCGTGCCCTATGTGCGCCGTAAGGCAATCATCCCCGGGGCAATTATTGTTGTGATGGCGGTGTTTGTGGGGTTGGCGTGGGTGTTTTCGTCGCCGTTTTTTCACGCTACGCGCTACAGCGAAATCATGAAGGTGAAGGAAAACTCCAACTTTGCCGAGGATATCAAGGAGCCGGATTTTTCCAGCATCCCCAAAATGGACGAAACCGCCGCGAAAGTGGTGGCCGGGCGCACTTTGGGCGATTTGGCCAAACACGTGAGCCAGTTTGTTATCAGCGAGAGCAATACGCTGATTAACTACAAAAAAAAGCCGGTGCGCGTGATGACGCTGGGCTATGCGGATTTGATTAAATGGCTGACCAACACGGGCAAGGGTCTGCCGGGCTACGTGGTTGTGGACATGGCCAGCGAAGAAAGCAAGTTTGTGGAGTTGCCTGAAGACGGGCGCATCCGCTACAGCGACGCCGAGCACTTCAACCACCTGCTCAAACGGCACCTGCGGTTTCTCTACCCCACCTACATGTTTGGCACGCCAAACTTTGAAATTGACGACAAGGGCGTCCCCTACTGGGTGGCGCCGCGCATGAACAAAACCATTGGCCTGTTGGGCGGCGAAGACGTCGTCGGCGTGGTGCTGGTCAACGCTATCACGGGCAAATGCGCCGAATACCCCATCGACAAGGTGCCGCAGTGGATCGACCGCGTATATAACGCAACGCTGCTGGAATTGCAATACAGCTACTACGGCAAATACGCGGGCGGCTTTTGGAACTCGCTGCTGGGACAAAAGGGCGTAAAGATCAACACGCAGGGCTATGCCTACCTTGCCCAGGACGACGACGTAAAGATGTATACGGGCGTAACCAGCGTGAAGGGCGATCAGTCCATCATCGGCTTTATTATGGTGAACCAACGCACAAAAGAGACCAACGCCTACCGCACAAACGGCGCGAACGAACTCTCTGCCGAAGAGGTTGCGCAGGGCTTGGTGAGCGACCTAAAGTGGAAGGCCTCCTTCCCGCTGCTGGTCAACGTCAGCGGGCAGCCGACGTACTTTATCTCGCTAAAAGACCAGACCGATGGCGGCGTCACAGGCGTGGTGCAGGGCTATGCCATGGTGAACGTGGAGCAGTCCAACAAAATCAAGGTGTGGGCCAAAGACCTTGGCAATTGCATCAACACCTATGTGAACGCGCTGAACGAAAACGGAATCAAGGCCGACGAAGTGGTGCTTGAAGAACCCCCCGAAGGCCCCGACACCACAACCCCCCCTGCGGCCACCACCGTCATCGGCACAATTGCCGATATCCGCAGTGCCGTGATAAACGGCAACACCGCGTATTATATTCAACTGGAGGGCAGCGGCGCCTGGTACACGGTCACCGCCGCCAAGGCACCCATTGCCGTGCTGCTCAACACAGGCGACAAAGTGGCCATCGAATACGCCCCCGCCGAAACGGGCCTTGCCGTGCCGGCAATCAACATTCTGGTGCAGGAATAACAAGCGCCGACACCACGGTGACCTATTTTTAAAAACCACGAATCAGGGTGATTATAATGAAAAAACAGATCGCTTGCCTGTGTGCGCTGGCGGGAATGCTGTGTTTGGGCGCGGCCTGCGGCGTGAAGACCAGCCAGGTGCCGCCAACCCAGGCACCCTCCTATGCGCTGGAAGAAACCCTGCAGCGAGGCACCACCACCGCGCCGCCCACCACAACGGCCGCGCCCACTATGGCGCCAACAACAACTCTTCCCCCAACCACCGCACAGACAACCACGCGGCGCGCCACCACGACCACGCGGCGCACCACCACAAAAACCACCCGGCCGCCCGCAACGCCGGCCACAGCAAAACCAACCGCACCGGCGACCGAAGCGCCGCCGACAACGCCGACAACCTATGCCACGGATAATACAGAAGAAGAATAAACACACGGAGGAAACAACAGTGACCCAACAAGGCATTCCAAATGGTGTATATCCTACGATGGTGACGCCGTTTCACGATGATTTGCAGGCGAATTATGACGCACTGCCCGCGTTGCTGCGCTGGTATGAAGCGCGCGGCGTGGCAGGCGTGTTCGCCATTTGTCAATCGAGTGAAATATTTTTGCTTTCCTACGAAGAACGGCTGCAAATTTTGCGGACGATTGTGCGCAACCGCGCGCCGGGCACCGTGGTGCTGGCCAGCGGCCACACCGCCTTCGATTTGCCCACGCAGATCAAAGAGGCACAGGGCTTTGCCGCAGAGGGAATCGATGCGTACGTGTTCATCTCCAACCGTTTTGCGGCGCAAGACGAGGATGAAAGCACCTTTTTGCGGCGTGCCGAAACGCTGGCGAAAGCGCTGGGAGACACGCCCTTGGGGATTTATGAGTGCCCTGTCCCCTACAAACGCCTGCTGCCGCCCGAAACAATCCGAAGGCTGGGCGACATTGGCAACTTTGCGTTTTTAAAAGACACCTGCTGCAATCTTGCGCAATTGCGCGAAAAAATTGCGGCCGCGCAAAGCTTTGGGCTAAAGCTGTTCAACGCAAACGCCGCCACACTTCTTGAGAGCCTGCGCATGGGCGCGTCTGGTTTTAGTGGTGTGATGAGCAACATGGTGCCGCAGTTGTTTGCCCGGCTTTGTGCCATATGGCAGACGGAACCCGCGCTGGCGGAGCGGCTGCAGGCCTTTGTGGGCGCGTCGTCGCTGGCGGAGTACCAGCAATACAACGTGAACGCGAAGTATTATTTGCAGCTGGAAGGGGTGCCCATGGGCATTGCTAGCCGCGCGCGCGACGCCGCGCAGTTCGGCGCCAACAACGCCCTCGAAATTGAGCAGCTGCGCACGCTGGCACAGTGGTTCGAGTCCTCGTTATGCGATTTTAAAGCGTAATCTTCCTGCATCGCGGCAAAGCGTAATTTTAGTGCAGTGCTTCCTACTTCGCGGCAAAGCATAATTTTAGTGCAGTGCTTCCTGCTTCGCGGCAAAGCGTAATTTTAATGCAGTGCTTCCTGCTTTGCGGCGCAGCGTAATTTAAGAGTTGACCCGGCGGATCGGATCCCGCCATAAATAAATTCTCCAAGGAGTACTACTCATGCAAAAAAACACCACACAGCAGACAAAAACGCTCTTTCTTGCACAGGCGGCGGTCATCGCCGCGCTTTACACCGCAGTGACACTTTGTCCCGGAATTTCGGCTATTTCGTTTGGGCCGGTGCAGTTTCGCATTGCCGAATCGCTCACCATCCTCCCCGCGCTGAGCTTTGCCGCTGTGCCGGGGCTCGCGGTGGGGTGCATTCTTGCCAACGCGGGCGGGCTGGCTCTGGGGGCCAACATTGCGGGCGCGTGGGACATTCTGTTTGGCAGCGCGGCCACGCTGCTGGCGGCGCTGTGCAGCTACTGGCTGCGCAACGTGCGTTTTAAGGGCTTGCCGGCTCTTTCGGCTTTGCCGCCGGTGCTGTTTAACGGTCTTGTGGTCGGCGCGGAGTTGAGCATCGCGTTCCGTCTGCCCTTCTGGCTCACGGCGGGCGAAGTGGCGCTGGGCGAGCTGGCCGTGGTGGCCGTGCTGGGCCTGCCGCTGCTGCTGCTGCTGCAAAAAACGAAGATTTTTAAAAGATAATTCTGCAAAAGGGGTGTGCGGCGGCGTGCGGATTTGGGTTGTGCGTTGCGCACGCCCCGCGCGCCAAAACGCCCAAGATCGGAGGAAATGCCCGTGCCCGAAATCTATTCCGTGCCGCTGCAAAAGATGGTGGAAGACAACGGCTACACGTACATTCATTGCCCGCAGGAGGCCGCAAGGCTGTCGATCAGCTCACGGGAAGTCAACCGCCCGGGGTTGATTCTCGCGGGGTTCCCCGAGCACTTTGACCCCACGCGGGTGCAGTTTTTGGGCTATACCGAGATGGATTATATCGACAGCCGGCGAGACGACGTGCGCACCGCGCGGCTGGAGGATTTTTTG
>JAITBA010000223.1 GCA_031283835.1 Oscillospiraceae bacterium | reverse complement strand
TGACGTACCTCCCAAATCCGTTCGCCCCGGGCCTGCTTTTCTTCCAGGGCTTGGTAGTCGTCCGCACCCACCGGCACAAACTGGATACAGTCGCCCGCCGCATAGAGAATCGGCTGTTCCCGTTCGGGGTCATAGGGCCGCACGGGCGTGGCGCCAATCAACTGCCAGCCGCCGGGGCTTGCCAGGGGATAAATCCCGGTCTGCTCGCCGCCAATGCCAACCGCCCCCGCCGAGATTTTTGTGCGCGGGTTTTGCAGGCGCGGGGTGTGGATTTTTGGATCCAGCCCGCCCAAATAGGCAAAGCCGGGCAAAAAGCCCAGCATATAAATCAAATATTCCGGCGCGCTGTGCAGTTGAATTACTTCCTCAACCGAAAGCCCCGCGTGCCGCGCCACAAACGGCAGATCCTCCCCGTCATACAGCACCGGGATTTTAAATACGTTCCGCGCGCGCCGCGTGCCTTCGCCCAGCGCGGCAAGGCGTTTGCGCAGCGCCTTCACAAGCCGGGCATAGCCGATTTTGCACGGGTCATACACCACCAGCACGCTGCAAAAAGCGGGCACGCATTCCGCAACGCCCCGCACCGGCCGGCGAGCCAGGGTGTCTGCCAGCGCACGCACCTGTTGGTTGACTTCGGGGGAAATGACGCGCCCAAACTGCACCGTGAGCGCACAGTCGCCTGCCGGATGAAATTCGGGTGTTTGCTGCATGCGTTCCCCTTTCTGTGCCGCGCGGCAACCGGAATGGATGCTTTCGCTTTTCGCTGTCAACAACGTAAGGCGCAAAGGTGAGACTTGTGGCTGCGGTTGGCGACGCTTTTTCTCATGCCTTCCCTTCGTAGTACCCCAGCGCAATCACTTTTTCGAACCAGGTTTTGCAGGTGGTGCGCAGCTTGAGCGCTTCGCGGACATGTTCGCGCATCAGTGTCACAATTGAGGTGTTGATCGCCAGCCCAAAGCCGTCGATGGCGGGAATCAAATCGCCATACATGTCAATCATGCCGTTGCGGCAGGCGGCCACACAGGCCTCGCGCTCGGTTTCGGCGTCGTGCATAATCTCTAAGTTTTCTTTTAAAAAGGCAATCGCCGCAATCAGCCCATAGCAGCCCCAGTCACTCACCGTGGCCGTGAGCAGGTGATCGGCGGCCGTGGCGGCGGCAATCCCCCCGGTGCAGTCACTCTTCACGCCGGTGATGTTTTGCGTGGTTGCGCAGCGGCAACGGCCCTGCCCCGCGTAGGGGATATAGCGCGCAAGCTGCGAAGCGATTTTGCCCATGCCGATTTCGTTGCCAAGGTCGCCAATTGCAAAGCTGGGCACGCCGCACGCTTGCAACCGCACAAACAGCACGTCAAGCTTGGCCTCCAGCTCCGTCATGTTCAGGCCCGTTGCGTTATGATATTCCCCAAGGCTGTTTGCGCCGGGCGCTTCGATGCTGACCACGGCGGCGGGTTTTGCCTGCGCAATCAGCGTGTTTGCCTGCGCCTCTGCGGTTGCCTTGTTTTTTGTGAAGGGCACAACGGCAACCGAAAGCGGTAAATCACGTATCTCGTCAATGCTGTTGTAGCTGTGGATGCCAATGGCGGCGGCAATGGCGTGGGCGGCCTGTACGTTTTCTTCCTGGCACACCAGCACCGGTTTTGCTCCAAAGGCGCGAATCAATGCCCGCGCAAACAACAAGCTGCCGATGATTCCGTCGGTTTCGGCCTTTTTGAAGGGTCGCAGCACAAAACCCGTCAGGATATATATAAAATCGTCTTGCCGCACAATGCGTACCAGCTCTTTTGCGCTGTGCAGGGTCAGCGGCTCGCCGTGGGTCTGCCGCGCCGCGTCATAGAGAATGCGGCACACGCCGTAGCCTCGGGGATCCAGGTTCGAAAGGTCGTCTAGGCTTTGGCCCAGGTTATATTCCGTCAGTTGTTGTTGGGTCATTGTCGTTCCCCTCGTTAAAAAAAATATGGATCAGTTCGTTTCTTCGAGGAATTCATTCCACAAATAAGCGTGCAGTTTTTCCAGGGTTTTTGGAGCTTTGCCGCCCACGGGCTTGCCGTCTACGCTTTCGGCCACAAGGCCAAAGCTGCCCGCGCTCGAAACCAGCACTTCGTCTGCCGCAAACACGTCTTCGAGGGGATATGTCGTCTCGTCCACCGGGATGTTCAGCGCCTTGCAGGCCTTGATGAGATGCGCGCGCGCAATGCCGGGGAGGATCAAGTGGTCTGTTGGCGCGGTGACAAACACGCCCTCCCGAATGATATGGCAGTTGCTGTGGGCGCATTCCGTCACGCGGGTGCCGCCGCCGGGCAGCACGCGATAGAGAATGCTTTCGTCCGCGCCGGCTTTGGACGTTTTTTCGGCGGCCACGCAGCTGGGCAGCAGGTTTAGCGTCTTAATATTGCAGTGCAAAAACCGTGTGTCTTCCAGCGTGATCAGCTTCACTTTTTTGTCCAAAGGCTGCACGTCCACCGGGCGGATGATAATCCACAGGTTGGGCTGCACCAGCGCGCGGTCGGGGTAGGCGTGGTTGCGAATTGCCGTGCCGCGGGTGGCCTGCCAATAGACAAAGTTGTCGCCGGTGTCCATTTTTTGCAGCATTTCGTTGAGGA
>JAITBA010000233.1 GCA_031283835.1 Oscillospiraceae bacterium | reverse complement strand
CATCCGGCCCATTTGCTCTTGGGTCAGGCGGAAGGGGGTGAAGCGCAGCGCGCAGTCAGATAGTTCCACCAAGTGACGGCAGTCGGTGGCTCCCATTTCGATAAAAGGCACCACGGCTACGTCCGGCATGGTTTCGGCCACGGTTTTGGCTACGTATTGGTAGTACGGGTTGCTCACGGCCACGGGGGGTGTTGCGTCGTAGCCGATAACAAGCTCCACCTCCACATCATACTTTTTGCCCAGCCGCTCGAATAATTTTTTGGCATAGGCCACGCCGGAATGACTGGAATGGCGCAAGTTGGCAATGATGAAGGCCTCGTTGGGGATCACGTTGGGCAAGGTTGCGCCGTCGGCCATGGTGAAGGTGACCACCGTGGCAAGCAGGGCGTTCACCGTGGGGTTGATTTTTGGCGCGGCGAACCGCACCACGGGCTCAAACCACTTGGCGTGCCGCAACAAAAAGCGCACCGGGCCGGTCATGGCGTCACTAAACCCCTCCAGCATTTGCAGCACCTCCGGGGTGACTTTCGCTTTAAAGTAGGGGTGGCTGTGCACATCGGTAATCAGCCTGGCAATGCGCTCCCAGGGGGTGCCCTTTGGTGGCATGGAGGTGTGGCCGCCATGGGATTTTGCGCTGAAGCGGAACACCGAAAATCCCTTTTCCATGACGGCAATGGCGGCGACTTCTTTTTGTGCCTGCGGCAGCAAATCCTTCACGACCGCGCCGCCTTCGTCGAGCACAAAGGCAAAGCGCACACCCCGACGCTTTAGCTCCTTCACGATGGAGGGTGTGCCCTGCCCGGCCATTTCTTCGTTGTCGGCCGAGAGGAAATATACATCCTGCTCCGGCACAAAACCCTCTTCCAGCAGCTCTTCAATGGCTTGCAGAGAAAGATAGGCCGTGTTTTTGCAGTCGATCGCGCCTCTGCCATAGAGCTTGCCTTCCACAATGCGACCCTCAAAGGGCGGATAAGTCCAATTTTGCTCTTCCACGGGGGCCACATCCTGGTGACCCATAAGAGCAATGGGGCGCTCACTGCTTTTGCCCGGCCAGCGCAAAATCAGCGCGTTGCCGCCCTTGGGGTTGCCAGACTGAAAGCGCGGATCAGAAATTCCGCCCACCCGCCTGGCCATTTCCAAAAACATATCGCCCTCCGCGTCGCTGGCACCAACGGCAGTGAGTTCGAGGGTTTGAAAGATGTGCGGAAACACCGCCTTGAGCACCTCACGGTAACGCAAGAAGGTCTCCGGCCCGTCGGTGACAATGGTGGGGCATTGGATTAGTTTTTGCAAACCATGGGCGTAATACAAGGCGTCATGGGTGCGCTTGTGCTGTGTTTCGGTTGGCATAACATTACTCCTCCGATAAATCCTATTATTTCGATATGCAAACATGATATTAATCATACCATAGTTTTCATGGAATGTCAATAGGATTACAGGGAAAATGAACGCTTGCGATACCAGAAAATTAAACGCTTGACATTTTACTTTTTTTGTGCTATAGTGTTCCATATCGGAATACTATGCTATAAGGGCTGCGCAGCCGTGCTTGCCGCAAGCCAAGCCCTCGGCATATTTCGTCTGAGAGAGGGGATTGTTATGTCCGTCAAACACTCGCTGGAGCGCCGCGTAACCGGGCAGATTCAAAGCGCTTTGCCCATGGGGGCCGCCGGGGCCAAGCTCGCCCCCGCCCTAGACCGCCTGCTGGGCCGGGTGATTGCCGACCCGAAGCGCAGCGGAAGCCTTTTTGGCCTGGGGGAGGTATTTCTCGTCAAAGCGGCGCTTTATCTCACGGGCGTACGGCTTGAGCCCAGCGCCTACGAAGGTGTGGGCACAATTCACAAGGAGCAGGTGGGCGTTTATCAGTTTGATTTTAACCTGGGCGTCGATAAACAGCAGCCCTTGCCCGCCGAACTGGCTCTGCCCCATGGCCTGCACGTGCCGGTGAATGTGAACAACGCGGCGCCCTTTTCGCTTTCTCGCAAAAAAGGCGTGCTGTATTTAAAAGTCAACGGAATGCGGCTGTTTCCGGTGGAATACGAGCCGCGCCCCAAGTTCTATAGCCAAAAAACCAGCGACGGCGTCGAGATGTGGAAGCTGGCGCAGCACCGTCTGGGCGATGAGCTCATGGTGACATACAACACCTACTGTCACACGCTCAAGGGGGGCAACCAGTGCCGCTTTTGTGCGCTAAACTCCAACACGCCTCTCGATGGCCTGCGCAACGGCTGCTTTATCCAAACGCCCCGGCAGATTGCCGAAATCGCCGCCGCGGCCTATGGCGAAGGCGTTGTGAAGCGCCTCGAAATCACCGGCGGTATTTTGCCCCGCCGCGCCGAAATCGACTTTATCTTGGAAGCCGGCAAGGCCATAAAATCCGCTCTGGGCACAACTAGCATCCCCAACGGGCACGCGTTACTGGCAGCACCGAACGATCTTAGCCAGATTGATGCGCTGAAGGAAGCCGGCTGGGAATATGTGTTCTTTAACTTAGAGGTCTGGGATGCGCATTTTTTCCGGGCCTACTGCCCCGGCAAAGAAGCGCTTGTGGGCCGTGAACATTGGCTCAAGGCCCTGGATTACGCCGCCAAGGTCTTTGGGCCGGGCAATGTGCGCTGCATTCTTATCGCGGGCCTCGAACCCCTGCAGAGCTACCTGGAGGGCGCGGAATACCTCACCGCCCACAATATTTTTTGCGACCCTGCGCCCTGGATGCCCATGCCCGGCTCTCAGCTGGAGGGCCACAGCAGCCCTTCTGCCCAGTGGCACATCGACCTGTTAGTAAAAACCTTGGATTTGTGGGAACGCTCCGGCTTGCCCCTAGACACCATCGCCAAGGACGGCTGGCTGGCCTTCAACGATTTGGCGCGTATGCGTCTGGAGGTGCGGCAGCAAAACCTGCCGGAAAGCGATTTGCGATACAAGCTTTCGATTTTGGGCGATTTGAGGGTTTAGTGATACAAGCTCTCAATTTTGGGCGATTTGAGGGTTTAGTGATACAAGCTCTCGATTTTGAGGGTTTAGTGATCCTGATAGCAACGCTAAAAACAGCTTGACATGTGATTTTGGGCTGCCAGAGGTGAGATTGTGTCTTTGATTCGCCGCTTGGATCAGGCGCTTGCGGTGCGGGGCTTTGGCTCCCGCAAAGAAGTGTCGGCACTGCTAAAAACGGGCGCGGTGACGGTCAACGGGCTTCCGGCGCGCAGAGGGGATGTAAAAATCCACCTGGAGCGGGACAGCGTGGCGGTGCGGGGGCATGCAGTGCCGCTGCGAACGCATGTATATCTTATGCTGCACAAACCCGCAGGGGTTATTAGCGCCGCGCGCGACCCAAAGGCGGCCACAGTGCTCGATTTGGTGCCGGAAGCGTGGCGGCAGCGGGGCCTGTTTCCGGTTGGGCGGCTCGACAAAGATACCACGGGGTTGCTGCTGCTCACCGACGACGGCGCGCTGGCGCATGCGCTGCTCAGCCCGCGACGGCATGTGCCAAAAACCTATTTGGCGACGCTGCAGGCGCCCGCCACTCCGGCTGATGTTGCGGCTTTTGCGGGTGCGCTTGTTTTGCCGCCGTGCGAACGCCACTCCGGCGAGATTTGTCTTCCGGCGCAGCTTGTTCCGCAAGAAAACAACCGTGCCCGGGTGGTGCTGCACGAGGGGAAATATCACCAAATCAAGCGCAT
>JAITBA010000232.1 GCA_031283835.1 Oscillospiraceae bacterium | reverse complement strand
GGGATTTGCCCCTGCGCTACAACGAAACCAGCACCCTGTTCCGCAACGAAAGCTCCGGAGAAATGCACGGGCTCATCCGCGTGCGGCAGTTCACAATTTCGGAAGGCCACCTGGCCTGCACACCGGAACAACTGGAGGAAGAATTTGCCGGCTGTTTGGCGCTGGCAAACTATATGCTCGACACGCTGGGGCTTCTTGAAGACGTCAAATTCCGGTTTTCGAAGTGGGACCCCAACAACCGGGAAAAATATATTGGCGACGCGGACGAATGGGAGGCCGTGCAGGACACTATGCGCAAAATCCTCAACAGTCTGCAGATCAACTACATTGAGGAAGAGGGCGAAGCCGCTTTCTACGGGCCCAAGCTGGACATTCAAATTAAAAACGTGTTTGGCAAAGAAGACACCCTGATTACCATCCAGATCGACTTTCAGCTGGCCGAGCGCTTTGGCATGGTTTATACCGATAGCGACGGGCAGCAAAAACACCCCTACGTTCTCCACCGCACGTCCATCGGCTGCTACGAGCGCACACTGGCGCTGCTGATCGAAAAATACGCGGGCAAGTTCCCGCTGTGGCTTTCGCCCTTGCAGGTGGGCATTGTGCCCGTGCACGAGGAGCATGGCGCCTATGCCGACCAGTTGGCCGCACAATTGCAGGCAGCGGGGCTGCGCGCAAAAGTTGACCACTCCAATGGTACCATGGGAAACAAAGTCAAGTCCTTCCGGCAAAAGCTGACCCCCTACATTGCCATTGTGGGCGAACAGGAGCGGGAGACCGGAACGGTCAGTCTGCGGGTGCGCACGGGTACGCAGTTGAACGGTGTGGCGACGGAGGCCTTTGTTGCGGGCTGCCAGGCCCAGCTGCGCACGCACGCAAAAGCATTGCAAGAGCGTTTTTGAAAAGATTACATTTTTGTAACTTTTGTAAGAATTGTAAAGAAAGCCAGTTGCTTTTCCGCGTTAAATCAACAAAACGGAATAAAATGGCAAGCAGGAGGTAGCTTCTGCCTGCTATTTTTCTCGCAAAAAACCCAATTTATAACAATGCAGTCGCTGGCAGCTGCAAGCACAGTATCCCTTTATTTGGGCGATAGTTCCTTTTTTTGCTATATTATTGTGAAAATTCATGAAAATTAGTCCAAATCATGAAAATATTTTTTATTTTTTCGGGAAAATACTTGATTTATCGCGGAGAAGTGCTATAATATTAACATGGTACGTGTCAATAAGCTGATGCGTTACATATAAGTGAAAAAAATGACAAAAAAGGAGGTTGAAAAAAGTGAAACGTTTCGTCAACACGTCTGGCAGAGAGCTTGTGATCTACGCCGACAACAAGCTCACGGCAAAAATTGGAGTGCTTTATCGTGACAGCGCTTGCTTCTGTATCCTGGAACAGGATGAGATGGTGGTTGTGCTGTATAAAGTATCCTCCTATGGGGTGTTTAAGGTCGGGTTTACCGACTTTATGCAAGGGGTGCAAGAAGGGTAAGGCCTGTGGCCGAGCCTTGGAGGTATAAGGAGAGAACAGAGGTCGCCGATGGCGGCTTCTGTTTTTTTCTTGCGTTTTTGGCGGATTCATGGTATAATAGACCTCCCCGGGATCTCTGACCGGCGGCTTTACGATAAAAATTCCGCCTGCCTGCGTCCTCCACCTTGCAGGACAAAAATTTTCCTCGCAAATCCGCCTGCCCGCGTTTGCGAGGAGGTCTAATCTAATTCTAAAACATGGGAGGCGTTTTGTCCATGTCGTTTTGCGATTTTGAGCATCTGCTGCCGCGGGTGCAAAAGCCCGGGCGCTACACCGGGGGGGAGCCTGGCAGTATTATGAAAGACCCGGCGCAGGTGCTGCTGCGCTACGCGTTTTGTTTCCCCGATAGCTACGAGGTGGGCATGAGCCACCTGGGGATGAAGATCCTCTATGGCCTGGCCAACGCCCGGGCGGATTGCTGGTGCGAGCGGGTGTTTGCGCCGTGGACGGACATGGAGTCCTTACTGCGGCAGGAAGGGCTTCCCTTGTGGGCCCTCGAAAGCGGCGACCCCATCAAAACCTTCGATGTGATCGGTTTTACGCTGCAATACGAGATGAGCTACACAAATGTGCTCAACATGCTTGATTTGGCGGGGCTGCCGGTGCGCAGCGCGAACCGCCAAAGCTTGGCGCCGCTGGTGATTGCCGGCGGCCCCTGTGCCTGCAACCCCGAGCCGCTGGCCCCGTTTATCGACCTGTTTGTTTTGGGCGAAGGCGAAGAGGCCAGCAGCGAATTGTTGGATTTGTTGGCGGCGCACAAGCGGTTGGGCAGTGGCAAGGCGGATTTTTTGCGAGCCGCCGCGCAGCTGGAGGGCATATATGTGCCCGCCTTTTATGATGTATCTTATAAAGAAAATGGTGCTTTGGCCAGCATAACCCCCCTGCACGGTGCCCCCGCGCGCGTGAGGAAGCGCGTTGTGCAAAACCTGGATCAGTCGTACTTCCCCGAAAATTTTGTGGTGCCGCTACTCGAAGTGGTGCACGACCGCACAGTAGCGGAGTTGTTCCGCGGGTGCATCCGCGGGTGCCGATTTTGCCAGGCGGGGTTTTTGAACCGCCCTGTGCGAGAAAAGGCCCCCGCCACGGTGAACAACCAATGCCGCGCGCTGTGCGACCGCACCGGCTACGAAGAAATTTCGCTGTGTTCGTTGAGCACCAGCGACTACACGCAGCTGCCGGCTTTGCTGGACGGGCTGCTGGAATGGACCGTGGAGCAGAAAATCAACGTGAGCGTACCCAGTCTGCGCGTCGATCGCTTTCCAAAAGAGATGATGGAGCGCCTGGCACTGGTGCGCCGCAGCGGGCTCACCTTCGCGCCCGAGGCCGGTACCCAGCGCTTGCGGGACGTGATCAACAAAAACATCACCGAAGAAAACGTGCTTTCTACCGCGCAGCAGGCCTTTGAGGGTGGCTGGACAAGCGTGAAGCTGTACTTTATGCTGGGCCTGCCAACAGAAACAGAGGAAGACATTGCGGGCATTGCGGCGCTGGCGCAGGCGGTGGTAGACACGTTCTACCGCAGCCCCGGCAAGCCCAAGGGCAAGGGGGTGCAAGTTTCGGTGAGCGTGGCCAGCTTTGTGCCCAAGCCCTTCACGCCCTTTCAGTGGGAGGCCATGGACGGCCGCGACGATATTTTGCGCAAACAGCAATTGCTGCGCGCCGGCGTGCGGAGCAAAAAAATCAGCGTGCGCACCCACGATTGCGCCACCAGTCTGCTCGAAGGCGTGCTGGCCCGGGGCGACCGCCGCCTAGCGGAGGTGATTGAGGCTGCGTGGCGCGCGGGTGCGCGCTTTGACGGTTGGGACGAACAATTTGACCCAGCACTGTGGCAAAGCTGCTTCGAGGGGTTGGGTCTGGTGCCCGCGTGGTATCTGCGCCGGCGCGACCCGAGCGAAATTCTGCCGTGGGATCACCTGGACTACGGCGTGACGAAGGCGTTTCTTCTGCGGGAACGGGAACGGGCCTACGCCGGGCAAACCACGCCCCACTGCCGGGAACACTGCGGCGGGTGCGGGATTGGGTGCCCCGCCGCAGGTGCATAATTGCAACGCCCGTGGCGGGGAAATGTGTTGCGTAAGCACGGGCTAAGCGCGAACTGCCCACCGCAGGTGCATAAATATTTCTTGACTTCCCGCACGCCTTTCGCTATAATAGAACAAGAAAAATAGTATAAGGGGGATCAAAGCAATGAGCGAAACCATCAAAACCGCAAAAAAAGGTAACTGGTGGACCCGGTTGGACGCAAGCTTCAGCGCAAAGCACCCTGAGATTTGGAAGATTATCAAGTTCTTTATCATGGGCGGTATCTCGAACGTGCCGGAACTCGGCACACAACTGTGCGCGGTTTATGTGCTGCGCGCCTTGAACGTGACGTTTTTGCCAAACTTTTTCTTCTTCAACTTTATGGCAGATCACGCAACCCCGCGGGAAGGCTTTTCTCTGGCGTCCGTTGTCTATGCCTACATGATTTCTACCGCCGTGGGCTACACTGTGGCGTTCATCCTGAACCGCAAAGCCACATTCCATGCGGATTCTAACGTGGCACTCAGCACGTTCCTCTATATCCTGATGGTCATTTTTACCATTGCCGCCAATGGCGTGATAGGCCCGGCCATTGAAGGCGCGGTAGGCAAACTGACATTTCTCTCTGTGGTGCTGGTGCAGGTGATTTCGAAACTTTTGGCGATGATTGTACCCGGACTGTGGACCTACCCCTTGAACCGCTTTGTGATTCACCGCCACAAAACACCCAAGGCGTAGCCGGAGAAAACGGCCCGGCCAACCGCTTTGTGGTTGCCACAAAAAAAGGAGAAGAACTGATGGACGAGAGCGAACCAATCGCCCGCTTCGATAACCACAAATTCGCGCGTAAGTTTCCTGAGGTGTGGAAATTCGTCAAATTCGCGTGCATGGGGGTGATTACCGCTATCCCCGAAATGGCAACGCAGTTCCTTGTGCTATACGGCTTTCGCGCCCTGCATGTGACCACCCTGCCAAATTTCTTTTTCTTCAACTGGGTGCTAAACAACACGCCGCCCCGCCCGGGCTTCGACTTAGCAGTGCTGTTCTATGCCTACATGATTTCTACCTGCGTTGGCTACACTCTGGGCTTTTTCCTCAACCGCAAGGTGTCGTTCCATGCCGATAGCAATGTGGCCTTGAGCAC
>JAITBA010000116.1 GCA_031283835.1 Oscillospiraceae bacterium | reverse complement strand
ACAATCTTGCTGGAATTGAGGAACTTTTATGAAAAAACGCGTGTGCGCTTTGGCGCTGGCATGCCTGGTGTGGCTCAGTCTTGCGGGTTGCAGCCACCTCCCTTTCAAAAACCTGGATTCCCTCATGCACCCGCCAACGCCCGAGGCTCCGCTGGCGCAGGAGATTTTTGCAATGCTGCAAAAGGAATACCAGGGGAAGGGTAATGTGGTGTTCCGGCAGCCGTTGGAGGGCACTGATGCCGGCGCGATCCTCCCGATGAATTTGTTGGGGGGCGCGGCAGAAGAGCTGATCGTGTTTTATAGCGTGGAAGGCGAATTCGAAGTGTCGCAGCTCTACTTTGCGGTGTTTGTTTGGCAGGTGGCCGCGCCCAACCAAAAAGCGCGCCGGGTGATGCTGCGCCCTGTGCCGGCGGAGGCCCAGGACGTGATTGCAGCGGCGCCATGCGACCTGAACCACGACGGCCGAAGCGGCTTTTTGGTGCGCTGGAAGACGACGGACGGCAAGCGCTTTGGGTTTTATACGGTTGTGGGAGACAAAAACGGCGCGGACAACGCCGCGGTTAAGCTGCTGTGCGACCAAAGCTACGACGTGCTGACGCTGGTGGATTTTGACGGGGACAAGGTGGATGAGGTGTTTTGTGCCACGGTGAGCGGCGCGACGGACCACATGGCCTGCGCCTATCGCTTTAACGTCGCAAAAAACCGAATGGAAACCATGGCGTCGGTGCCGTTAGACCCAGAAACCACGCAATATTTGGAGCCTGTGCGGGTGGTGCCGCTGCGCGTTGGCGAAGGCATTTGCTTCGACGCGATGAAGCACGAAACCGGCATGGTTACGGAGCTGGTGCTCTACAATCCCGCGCAGGACGCGCTTCTGGCACCGCTAGAAACAAACCCCAACCGCACCAACGCCGCCACCTTCCGCGCAAAACCGGTTCGCTCCCGCGGGAACGCGGACAAGGGCATCCCGGTCGAAATCCCGTCGCAATATGCCATGCCGGGTTCTTCCGGCGGGGCGGGCGGCATGCCGTTTGGGCTGGTGCGGTGGAACGCGGTGCACGAGGACGGCACGCTGCGGCCGCGGGAGGAAGGATTCATCTATTTTAATGCCTCGCAGGCGGTGCAATTGCCCGAGGTGCTGCGCCAAAAAGTGACGGTGCACGTGGAACCCGGCGACCCGCGGCAGGTGCTGCACTTTTGCGCGTGGGATGGCAAAACGGTGGGCGAAGAGCTTTTTTGGGTGCGCAACAGCGGCGACAAATTCATCATGCGGCTTGAGGAAGGCTTAACAGACGCGGGCAAGCAGCAAAAAATCAGCCTGGCTTTTTTGGTGGTGCACAACAACGCGGCAAGTAAAGATTAAAAGATTAATGATAGCGCAATCAAAGGACGGAGGTGCAGGCATGAAACGCAGAATTTTGGTGGCCGAAGACGAAGTCAGCATCCGGGAGTTTGTGGTGATCAACCTGGAGCACAGCGGCTACGAGGTGGAACAGGCCGGCAACGGCGCCGAAGCGTGGGATATTTACCTTTCGTACGAAGAAAATTTTGACCTGGCGTTGCTAGATATTATGATGCCAGAAATGGACGGCCTAGAACTGGCGCGGCTGATTCGCGAGCGAAACAACCGCACGGGGATTATTTTTCTCACGGCGCGGGCGCAAGAAATGGACAAGGTGAAGGGGCTGCTCAGCGGCGCGGACGACTACATCACCAAGCCGTTTTCGCCCTCGGAGCTTATGGCGCGGGTGGAATCGGTGTTGCGGCGGGTGGCCATGGTGGGCAAGCGTGTTGAAGTTAGCATCCTCACCAGCGGCGAATTCCGCCTGGATCCCCGCAACCGCTCCCTGCGCAAGGGCGACGAGCGTATTGACCTGACCAACATTGAGCTGCAGCTGATGGAATTTTTTTTGCGCAACAAAAACCGCACGTTGAGCCGCAAGGATATTCTCACCGGCATTTGGGGCGACGACGGCATGAACGACCTAAAAATCGTGGATGTGAACATCCGTCGGCTGCGCATGAAGATTGAAAACAACCCTTCAAACCCAAAACACATCACAACGGTGTGGGGCACGGGCTACAAATGGTCGGATTTTGGGGTTTGACATGACAGGTAAAAAACAAAACACCAAAGGGCGGCAAAGGCCCGCCATCCGGCAATATGTGATCTTTGATCTGGGCGGCGTCGGGCTGGCGGTGCTGGTTATGTTGGCAATTTTTGTGGTGTTCATGCGCCTCTATTATTATGATTCTGTGCGCCGTGCGCTCGAAAGCCCCGTGCAGGGCGAAAGCGCGGAGCGATATGTGCAGAACCTACTAAACAAAAACAATGGCGATTTTTTGGCGGCCGCGCAAGAATATGTGCGCACCTTTCCTCAAAAAGACAAAATGGAGGTGTGGGTGCTGGACGACGACGGGCGCGTGGCGGTGACCAGCAGCGGGTTCCCTGTTAAGGCCGGCGATATGCGCGATTACACCATGGCCGTGCATGCCCCTGATGGCAAAGGGTTCGATATCCTCCGCTACCACGGGGAGCCGGTCTATGCCTTCACCTACCGGCTCAATGGCGCCGGGGGCAAGTTCTATGCAATGCGGTTTATGATTTCGCTGCGGGGAATTAACCGGCAGCTGGTGATGGTGGCGCTGGCGTGCGGGGCGGCGTGGCTGGCGCTGGCGGTGCTGCTGCTCATTTCGCTGTGGCTGTGCGAGCGGTGGATCACCAAGCCCGTGACGCAATTGAGCGCCGCCGCCGCGAAGATTGCCGAAGGGGACTACAAAACCCGGGTGCATCTGCCTCAAGCGCCCCACGAAATCAACATGCTGGCCCAAGATATCAGCCACATGACGGCGCGGAT
>JAITBA010000216.1 GCA_031283835.1 Oscillospiraceae bacterium | reverse complement strand
CATGGCCATCCCGGAGCTTATGCGCGTGCTGCTGGACGACTGCGGCTATGGCTGGGACGCGGCCTGGGATATAGTCACCCGCACCTTCGCCTACACCAACCATACCGTTATGGCCGAAGCGCTGGAGTGCTGGTCCGAGGAGCTGGTGAGCCGCCTCCTGCCGCGCATATACCAAATCATACAGGAGATAAGCAACCGCTTCCGCCGTCAGGTCTGGGAGGCCACGGGCGACGCCGCCGCTGTGGAGAGCACCGCCATAATATCCGGCGGGGCCGTGCGCATGGCCAACCTATGCGTTTCGGCCTGCCACAGCGTCAACGGGGTTTCGGCTCTGCACAGCGATTTGATCAAAAAAGACCTCTTCGCCGATTTTGTCGCACTGGAGCCGCAAAAATTCACAAACGTGACCAACGGCATCGCCCACCGTCGCTGGCTTTGCCAGGCCAACCCGCGCCTGGCAGCCCTACTAAAAGAACTGATCGGCGACGGCTTTGTCCGCAACGGCAGCGAACTGCTAAACCTGCGCGCCTTTAAGGACGACAAGCAGGTGCTGGAGGCCCTGGGGCAAATCAAGCTGGCCAACAAAACGGCGCTGGCAGAACGCCTGCAAAAACAAGGCGACGTCGCCGTGCCCATCGACCCCGCAAGCCTGTTCGACGTGCAGATCAAGCGCCTGCACGAATACAAGCGTCAGCACCTGAACGCGTTCCAAATCCTCGCGGAATACCTGTCCATCAAAGAAAACCCGCAGCGGAACGTGGCGCCCCACGCGTATTTTTTTGCGGCAAAGGCCGCGCCGGGCTACTTCATCGCCAAGCAAATCATCCGTTTTATCGTGGCGCTGGGCAACCTAATCAACCACGACCCCGACGTAAAGGGCCGCCTGCAGGTGCATTTCCTCGAAAATTATAGCGTCACCTTGGCCGAGCTGCTCACCCCCGCGGCCGAAATCAGCGAGCAAATCAGCCTGGCAGGCACCGAAGCCAGCGGCACCGGCAACATGAAGCTCATGCTGGGCGGCGCGGTGACTTTGGGCACCCTCGACGGCGCAAACGTAGAAATTCACGAGGCTGTGGGCGACGACAACATCTTCATTTTTGGCCTGCGCACCGAGGAGGCCGAGCGGCGCAAGCACGGCTATGTGCCCATGGAATACTACAACAACAACACCGACATCCGCCGCCTGATTGACTTCATCGGCGGGGGCGTGGCGGGCAAAGAGTTCCGCGAAATTTGGAACACCATTCACTGGGATCCCTACATGGTGCTGGCCGATTTTGCAGACTACCGCTTTGCCCAGCAAACCGCCGCGGAGCTATGGCAAAAAGACCCCTTGCAGTGGAACCGCATGAGCCTGATGAATATTTCTGGCGCCGGCCGTTTCGCCGCCGACCGCGCCGTGCGCGAGTACGCGGAAGACATTTGGCACGCGCTCTAACCCCAGCGCAGCTGGTGCATGGCTTCAAAAATTTCTTCGCGCTGCAGCTTAATCTCCAGCGCGGCGTCTTGACCAAGGGCAGCAAGCGCGGTGTTGATGTGCTCAAATTCGGTTTGCGCGGGCAGTTCCACCACCATAATCATGTTAAAAAAGCCCTGCACAATGGTCTGCGAAAGATCCATAATATTGATCTGCCGCTGTGCCAAAAAAGTGCAAACCTCCGCAATAATGCCAACCCTATCCTTGCCCAAAACAGTGATAATCCCTCTCATAAAGCGCCCCCTCCCGGCATTTTCCGCAAGCCTTGTGCGGAATACGATTGCTATACGATTCACCGCACCGGCACGCCCCGTGCGCGCAGATATTCCTTCACCTGCCCCACGGTGAGCGTGCCAAAGTGGAACAGCGACGCCGCCAGCACCGCGTCGGCGCAACCTTCGGCAAAGGCGTCGTAGAAATGCGACAGCCGACCCGCGCCGCCGGAGGCAATCACCGGCACATGCACACGTTGGCTCACCGCGCGGGTGAGTTCCAAATCATAGCCGTTCTTCTGGCCGTCGCAATCCATGCTGGTGAGCAAAATTTCGCCCGCGCCGCACGCCGCGGCTTGCACCGCCCACTGCACCGCGTCAATCCCCGTCGGAACCCGTCCTCCGTTCAAAAAGACCTCCCACCGCCCGTTGCAGGCTTGCGCGTCCAACGCCGCCGCGCCGCAGGTTCCTTGGGGCAGGGGTTCGCTGTGTTTTGGCGCAACCCGCTTGGCGTCAATGGCGCAAACAACGCACTGGCTGCCAAAAAGATAGGCCGCTTCGCTGATCAGTTCGGGGCGGCGCACGGCGGCAGAGTTGACGCTGATTTTATCGGCACCGGCGCGCAGCAGTTGCCTAAAGTCCTCCACGCTCGAAATGCCGCCGCCCACGGTGAAGGGAATAAAAATGCTGGCAGCCACCTGTTCCACAATGCCCAGCATCGTGCCGCGTCCCTCGTGCGTGGCGGTGATATCAAGCAGGGTTAGCTCGTCGGCCCCGGCTTCGTCGTAGGCAATGGCGCACTGCACAGGGTCGCCCGCGTCGCGCAACTGCACAAAGCTGGTGCCCTTCACCACCCGGCCGGTCTTCACGTCCTGGCAGGGGAT
>JAITBA010000105.1 GCA_031283835.1 Oscillospiraceae bacterium | reverse complement strand
CTGCCCCCGCCGCACACCATACACCGCCGTGTTGGCGTTCAGGCGTTCCTCCTGCGCCGGGTTCGAAGCATCGTTGCCATACACCGCAAAGCGCAGGTCACTCGTCTCGGTTGCCACTGCTTTTTCGGCGTAGCGCCCGGGATAAAGCAGCGCGCCGCCGCCGTCGGGCACAAGAATAAAGTCCCCTTTTCCGGGGTTACGCAGTGCGCCAAAACGCTCCATCAGGCCCAGGGTTTCGATGAAGGCATCGGGGTTGCCGGACGCGTTTTTCCAGTCACACTCCACAAAAAAATCGCCGTCCCGCAACAGGTAGCGCACGCGCACCAAAAACGCCACGTCTGTTTTTGCGAATTTTGTTTTGGCGGCTGTTTTGGCGTTGGGTGTCACAAGATACTCCACCTGCAAGCCTTCCGCAACGCCGTCGTCGGCTTTCATGGTTTTCACCGTTACGCGGCCATAGGCCACGGCGTGGTCCTGGGAATTGAGGGTCATGCGCTTGCCATTGGCCACAATATTGGCCGAAAAGGCGCACGCGCCGGCGTTGGCCCGCGGGGTTGGCTGCTGCGGCAGGGTGTACCACTGCGCGGTTTCGTCTTCATAGGTACGCACGCAAACCGTTTTGCTTGCGTCGTCCAAAAAGAGGTTCAACCAGCCGGAAGTCGCCACCGGCGTTGACTGCTTTGTGACAGAAACCGCCGTATGCACCCCACCGCCGGTTGTGTCCGCCTCCGCCGCGCCCTTGCCGGGTGCGAACGCGACCACCCGCGCGGCCTCTTTGGTGCCGCAAGCGCTTGCGGCCAGCATAATCGCCAGCACCAAGAAAAGCAGGCGCACCCCGCCCGTTTTGTGCGGTCGATTTATCAGCATCATGATTCACCAAGTTTCTCAAGAATAATTTTGCCCGGAGGTTTGCCGCAGGCCGCGCGAAGCGGTTACAGGCTGTGCGAAGCGGTTAAATGTTTGCAAGAGGCTCGATTGTGTCCTCCCAGAACACCAGCAGCGCACCGCTTTGCAGAGCGACGTAGCCTTCGCCGTCCAGCTGGTTGCTTATGCCGCGCGGTGTGTCGCCCCAAAGGGTTTCGTTGTTGAGCGGATAACACATGCCTTTGATGGTGACGCCTTCGGCAGCGCCGTCAAAGGCAAAAACCGAAACCGTGCCTTGCCCTCGCAACCGCAGCTCGCCGCCACCCACCAGCGCCGTGGCGCGGCAGCCCTCGCCCCGCAGGCAGGCAAACGCTCCCTGCCTCGCCGCCCAAAGCAGCAGCTGCTGATTGGCAAAGGTGTGGTCTGGGCGGCCGGCCGTGCAGCCCACCAGCTCAAACCGGCGATACCCGCGCGCAAAGCCCTCTTGCAGGGCCAGTGCCGTGTCGGTGTTGTCTTTTTTGGTGGGGAACCGACGACAGGGCACCCCCGAGGGCGGCGCACCTTCCAGGGAATCCAGGTCGCCAACAACAAAATCGGGGGTGCGCCCCCAGCGCCGCAAATGCGCGCAGCCGCCGTCGGCCGCCACCACAAAATCTTCCCGCGTGGGATAGATCTCGTTGGCCTGCGGCGCGGCACCAACAATGTAGCAAGTGCCAAATGACACAGATGTTTCTCTCATGGCTCCGTCGCTTTCGCAGAGAAATAAAATTACGCAATGTGCGTGAGGATGGGACGCGCGGCAAATGGTGCGGTTTTTTTAAAACAACACAACCGTAATCACGGATAAACCTATGGCAGTATCAACGACGATTATTTAAAAAATTATACGCAAAAAATCATTTGGCCACAGCCCGGATTATTCCTCCAGCTTCAGCACGGCCATAAACGCCTCCTGCGGCACCTCGACGCTGCCGAACTGACGCATGCGCTTCTTGCCTTCCTTCTGCTTTTCGAGCAGCTTCTTTTTGCGTGTGATGTCGCCGCCGTAGCACTTAGCCAACACGTCTTTGCGCATAGCCTTCACGGTTTCGCGGGCAATCACCTTTGCGCCCACCGCCACCTGCACCGGGATTTCGAACATCTGGCGCGGAATATGTTCCTTGAGTTTTTCGGCAATTTTGCGCGCGCGTTGCATGGCTTTGTCGCTGTGAATAATGAAGCTAAGCGCGTCCACCACGTCGCCGTTGAGCAGCACATCCAGTTTTTGCAAAGACGACTGCCTGTACTCCAAAAATTCATAATCAAAGCTGGCATAGCCCCGGGTGCGGCTCTTCAGGCTGTCAAAAAAATCATAAATAATCTCGTTCAGCGGCATTTCGTAATGAATATCCACCCGGTCAGCGCTCACGTAGGTCATGTCTTTAAACACGCCGCGCCGCTCCTGGCACAAATCCATAATAGCCCCCACGTAGTCGCTGGGCGCATAGATATGCGCGTTAGTAAAAGGTTCTTCGCTGGCCGCAATTTTGCCGGGGTCGGGGTAATGCGTAGGGTTGTCGATCTCAATCAAGCTCCCGTCATTCAGTTTAAAATGATATACCACGCTGGGCACCGTCGTCACAAGATCCAGGTCATATTCCCGCTCCAGGCGCTCCTGCACAATCTCGAGGTGCAACAGACCCAAAAAGCCGCAACGAAAACCAAAGCCCAGCGCGCCGGAGGTTTCCGGCTCGTAGTGGAGCGCCGCGTCGTTGAGCTGCAATTTTTCTAGGCTTTCGCGCAGGGTTTCGTATTCCGCGCCGTCGGCGGGGTATACGCCGCAATAGACCATCGGCTGCGCTTTGCGGTAGCCGGGCAGCGCTTGCGTGGCAGGGCGCTCCAACTTTGTCACCGTGTCGCCCACGCGGGCGTCCTTCACGGTTTTAATCGACGCGGTGATGTAGCCCACTTCGCCCGCGCTGAGTTGCGCGCAGGGCTCGCTGTGCGTAGCGCGCATGCGGCCCACCTCCACCACGGGGTATTCTGCGCCGCTGACAAACATGCGCAGGGTTTCGCCCGCGCGCAGCGTGCCCTCCATCACCCGCACATAGACAATCACGCCCTTGTAGGGGTCGTACACACTATCAAAAATCAGGGCGCGCAAGGGCGCGTCGTCGTTGGCCTGCGGCGGCGGCACGTCCCGCACAATGCGTTCAAGCACCTGTTCCACGTTCGCGCCTGTTTTGGCCGAAACGCGGGGTGCTTCGCTGCAATCCAGGCCAATCACCTCCTCCACCTCGGCGGCCACGCGTTCCGGCTCGGCGGCGGGCAGGTCGATTTTGTTAATCACCGGCACCAATTTCAGGTTATGGTCCAGTGCTAGGTAGGTGTTTGCCAGCGTCTGGGCCTCAATGCCCTGGCTGGCGTCAATCACCAACAGCACCCCCTCGCAGGCCGCAAGAGCGCGCGACACTTCGTAGTTAAAGTCCACGTGG
>JAITBA010000052.1 GCA_031283835.1 Oscillospiraceae bacterium | reverse complement strand
GCCCAAAGGAGTTGTGTGGTGGTGAGTGGCTTTCATAGTTCTGGTTATGCGATATTTGCCCACCGCAGGTGTGGCGGGGGCATGCGCTTCACAAGTACAGGGTAGGCGCGAATTGCCCACCGCAGGTGCGCAGGTGCGCGGGAGAGGAGGGAACCGATTTTGAGCAAGAAAATTTCGCTGGGCGCAGCCATTGCGCTGGCGTTGTTGTTGGTGGCGGCGTCCATTCCGCTCACCATGCGCTTTGCGCAAGACATGCAAAACAAAATCATCGTCGATTTACCTCGGCGCATGAAGGAATTCCAGGCGGTGGAAGAAGTGCGCGAAAAAGTGGACGCAAACTTTTTTAAGCTGCCCAACGAGGAAAGCGTGACGGTGGAAATGGTGCGCGGCTACCTTGCCGGGCTGGGCGACCCCGACAGCCGCTACCTCAACGCCGAGGAGGCCATGGCCTACTCCAAGCGTTTGCTGGGCGAACAGCCCGATTTGGGCGTTGAGCTGGAGTATAACCCCAACCCGGACGGGCTACCGAACGTGACTGCGGAAGACCTGAGCAAGCGCAACGGCATTGTGATTTCCCACGTCAAATTCGGCTCCCCCGCGGCGGGCTGCGGCCTGGCCGTTGGCGACCATATCGTCAAAATCGAGACCGCCGAGGGCAAACCGCTCTTCCAGCAATCCGATGTGAACGCCGAAAACTACAACGAATGGATTCGCAAGCTGGGCAATATCAGCGCATTGACGGTGGAAAGCTCTTCTGCCACTCTCACCATCACCTACAAACGCGGCGGCGAACGCATGCCTCCGGTCAGCGTTATTTTGGGCAATTCCATTTCCACCGTTTCGAGCCAGCTTTTGGAGAGCTGGCACAAAGACGGCGAAGTTGGCGGCGACATGTCCGTGGGCTACATCAAAATTTATTATTTTTTCCAGAACACAAGGGAGCAGCTGGAAAGCGCCATCAAAGAGCTGGCCAACGCGGGCGCGACCTATTTTATTTTTGATTTGCGCGGCTGCACCGAGGGCACCATCCCCTACGCCTGCAACGCCCTCAACCTGCTGCTGCCCGTGATGCAAGAAAGCCCCATAGCCACCATCCACTACCGCGACAAACAGCGCGAAAGCCCTTCGTTCATTTCCGATTCCACCAGCTACCTTTCCTACGCCACCGGCCGCGTTGCCGTGCTGATTAACAGCGCCACCAGCGGCCCGGCGGAGTTATTTGCCTACAACTTGCAGGCGTTTGCCACCGACAAAGTGCTCCTGGTGGGGCAGCCCACCGCCGGCAAAAACACGGTGCAAGAACTCCTTACGCTTTCGCAGGTGGGCGGCGCCGCACTGCTAACCACCGGCACCGTGAACGCCCTGTTTGACACCGCCGATTGGAACAAAGGCGGCGTTAAGCCCGGTTATTGGGCAAAAAACACCGCTGTCGGCAACGATACGCATGTGTTCGTCAGCTTGCTCAAAACCAGCGAAGGCGCGGTTTCCCTCAATGTGGGCGCCGAAGCGCTGCAGCTTCAAAGCGCCATCAACGCCCTCACCCAGCCCCCGCCCAACGAAACCACCACCCATGGCCGTTAGGCATCGGCTGCGGTTTTTTAAAAACAGTTCAGGCTATGCCGATGGATTCTTAAAGGCCCCTTGCGCAGGCAACGCAGGGGCCTTTTTGCTATTTTGTTGAAGAAGCCCGACGCGGCCGGTTAGTCTTCGGTTTCGAGGCGTTTTTTGGCTTCCTCGATGACTTTTTGCTGCACGTTGGCGGGGGCATCCTCGTAGCGGGCGAATTCCAGGCTAAACCAGCCGCGTCCGGCGGTCACGCTGCGCAGCGCGGTGGAAAAATCGCCCATTTCGGCCATGGGCACTTCGGCTTCGAGCTGCTGCGTGTGAGGCTCATTGGCGGTGCCCATGCCCAGCACGCGCCCGCGCCGCTTGGTGATATCGCCCATGATATCACCCAAATTTTCGTCGGGCATAAAGGCTTTTAGGGTGCCAATTGGCTCGAGGATGGTGGGAGCGGCCTCGGGCATGGCGGCCCTAAAACACACGTGTGCCGCTGTTTTAAACGCCATTTCGGAGCTGTCTACCGGGTGGTAGGAGCCAAAATAGAGCGTGGCTTTTACGCCTACCATGGGGTAGCCCGCAAGGAAACCCTTGGCCACGCACTCGCGCAGGCCTTTTTCTACCGCGGGGAAGTATTGGCGCGGCACCGCGCCGCCCACCACTTCTTCGGCAAAGACCAGCTCGTCGCTGTCCGTTGGCTCAAAGCGGATGTATACGTCGCCAAACTGACCGTGACCACCGCTCTGTTTTTTGTGGCGGCCCTGTTTTTCTACCTTTTTGCGAATGGTTTCGCGGTAGGCCACGCGCGGGATGCTCAAATCGACTTCGACACCGAATTTGGCGCGCAATTTATTCACAATCACGTCGATGTGCTGGTCGCCCAGGCCCGAAAGCACCTGCTCGTGGGTTTCGTGGTTCACCTCAAATTGAATGGTGGGGTCTTCTTCCGCCAGGCGGATTAGGCCGGCGGCCACTTTTTCGTCTTCGCCTTTTTTGCGCACATGCACTGTCATGCGCAGGCAAGGCGCGGGGAAGTCGATGCCTTCTAAGTTGGTGGGTTCCTTGGGGTTGGTGAGGGTGTCGCCGGTTTTGAAGGAAGTCAGCTTCGTCACCACGCCAATGTCGCCCGCCGGGATTTCGTGGGTGTCCTCTTGCTTGCCGCCGTGCAGATAGACCATTTTGCCCATGCGCTCGGCTTCGCCCGTGCGGCTGTTGAAGGCCGGGGCGTCGGGGGTGATTTTGCCGCTGGCCACCTTAAAAAAGCTCATTTTGCCCACATAGGGGTCGGCCACGGTTTTAAAGCACACCGCGTTTAGGCCCGCGTCCTCCACGCCCACGCCGCTGTCTTGCGAAGGCGGCGGCGCGTCGAACACCAAGCTGTTGAGCAGCAAATCCACCCCGTCGCCCGCATAGCCGCTGCAAGCATACACGGGATAAATGGAACCCGTCGTCATGCCTTCGGTCAGGCCTTTGGAGAGCTGTTCTTTTGTGAAGGTTTCGCCGTTAAAAAAGGCTTCCATCAGCTCATCGTCCGCGCTGGCCACAGATTCTGTGAAAATTTCGCGCATTTCCGCAATCTGCGGGTCGTCCGCCGGAAAGGGGATTTCGGTCGCTTTGCCGCTTGCGTATTGAAACGCCTTGTTGCTGGCAAAGTTTGCGTAGCCTGTCACGCGCTCCTCCTCCACAATGGGCACCACCACAGGGCAAATTTGGGTTTCGTGCCGCTCGCGCAGCGCGGCGAAGGTTTTATAAAAATCATGGTTTTCCGCGTCGCATTTGGTCACGGCAAAGGCCACCGCGCGCCCGCTGGCTACCGCCGATTTATAGGCTTTCTCGGTGCCAACGCCATAGCTGTGCCCGGCCGCTTCCACAATCAGCACGGTTTCGGCCGCGCGCACGCCCTGCGCCACTTCGCCCGCAAAATCGAACATGCCGGGGGTGTCGAGCAGATTGAGCTTGTTGCCGCCCCATTCCAGCGCGGCCAGCGCCAGCGACACCGACGCCAGACGGCGTTTTTCCTCGGGTTCAAAATCCATCACCGTGTTGCCGTCGGCAATGCGGCCCAGGCGGTCTGTGACTTTCGCCAGATACAGCATCGCTTCAGCTAGTGTGGTTTTTCCGCGCCCGCCATGCCCGGCCAAAACAATATTCCTGATGTTTGCAGCAGAATAGCTCTTCAAATATTTGCCCTCCATTTTCATTATACTATATACTATATAGCCGATTGAGTTAAAAACGATCCAGCCCTTTAACCACACCTGCAGCGCACCTGCGGTGGGCAGTTCGCGCACCTGCGGTGGGCAGTTCGCGCGACGGCCATTGCGATCATTATAGCACATTCTGGAGAGCATTTCAATAAGTTTTTCTTAAAAAATTAAATTTTTGGTGGGAATGACGAATTTTGCCGCCAGCACGGACAACACCCACAGAGCTTCACTCCATGGGTGTTGTGTTATTTACGCAAACCCTTCAAAGTTATGCGTATTTGTAAGGTGCCTCCCCCCTTGGGTTGCACTACGAATAGCCGTGTTAATTGTAGCGGACGTTGATACCATTTGTTTTTGCGAAGTTGTCTGCGGCGGAACCCTCTTTGCAGATGAGCACCAAATCGGCCGGGCAGCCGTCGAACGCCCCGTCAAGCACCCATTCCACGCTGTCGGGCACGTGTACTTCCTTCAGCCGTGTGCAATTGGCAAACGCGCTCTCGCGGATGCAGTCGATCCCTTGGGCGATTTCTACCCGTTCTACCGCGGTGCCCGCAAAAGCGCCCTCCCACAGATGTTGCATGGGGACACCGCCCAGCGTGGCGGGCACGGTCACATGGGTCTGCGTGCCGGTGTAGCGCAAAATTCTTTTGTTCACCGTATCGTATTCGAAGCTGATGACGAGCGGGAGCGGTTTGGTCGTTGCCAGAGCCGTTGTGGTTGAAAAAACCGTGGTGCGTGTGGGCACCGTGGGCACTGTGCGCCCTCCGGCGTCCCAAGGCTTGAAGGTGGGCAATGTGCGGGTGGTGGTGGTTTTGGTGGTGGTCTGGTTGGTTGTGGCCGGCGTTGTGGGTGCGGTGGAGCTTGGTACGGTATTGGCGGGTTGCGTGGTTGTGTCCGCCGCGCCGGTGCTTTCCTCTGTGGCTTGTGCCGACGTGCTGGTTTTTTGTGACGCGGTGGTTTTTGTCCTGCCGGCTTGTGCGCCCGCGGAAGGCGCAACAGGTGCGGCGTTGGGGAAGGTAATTGCCGCGGTGTTTGGCGGCGACACCCACGGGGTTTGCGCGGCGGTGCCCTGCGGGGGAATAAAGCTGGGGGCCTCCCATGCGCTTGTTTGCGCAGGCGTGTTGATAATCAGAACGTTTGTGTTGGTTGTGGCATTGATTGGACCGGGCTTTGATTGGGTCTTGCGGTAGGCTGCCACCCCGCCGATGACGCCGCCCAACACGACAACGGTGGTTGCCGTGGCCGCCAGCGCTTTTGCTTTGACGGTGCCAGAAGCGCGCTTGGCTGTGGCCGCTTTTGCGGTGGCTGCCGCACCTGCGCCGCCCAGAACCAGCGGCGGCAAACGGTCGGCCGCCTCCTGCAAAGGTTCCCCAAGTTGCTTGATGAAATAGGCCAGCAAGGGGAGGGGTGTAGCCGCAAAGAGCGTGATGCCTTTGTTTTGGGCGCGGCGGAGCATCTCTGCCAACTTGCCGCGGGCCCGCGAAAGGCGGCTTTTCACCGTGCCCTCCGGCACATTGAGCGACTGCGCAATTTCTGCCACTTCCATGTCGCTAAAATAGTGCAGCAGCACCACCAGGCGCTGGTCCTCAGGCAAATCCTGCACCAGCTTGGCAACGAGTGCCTTCGCTTCTTTTTGGTCGAGCCGTTCGTCCGGCAAAAAATCTGCATTGGTTTCTTCTTGCCAGTTCATTGTGTTTTCGTCATCGTAGTCTGCAAAAGCCCTGGGGTTGACCTTTGCCAGATAATTTTTTGATTTGTTGGCCACAATCCGGTTCAGCCACGCCTGGAACGATTCGGGCTGCGCCAGCTGACCAATGCTTTGATAAACTTTTAAATAGCTGTCCTGTAGAATATCCTGCGCGTCGTGTTCGTTTTTTGTGATGGACAGAGCCACGAAGTAGGCCTTCTGCCGCGTGCGCAGATAGAGCGTCTGAAACGCTTGCGCATCTCCCCGGGCGGCTTCGCGCACCAGGTCGCACATCGACTCTTGATTATTCATCGGACGTTCCTCCCGCTCCAGGCTCATGCTGCGCGATGTGACTCCAAACGCCTTGATCGACCGATTCCGGTACGACGCATTCGGCGGACGCATCATGCAGTGCTGCCCGGATTAAATCGCCCAGCACCCGGGATCACCCCCTCAACACCAATAAGACAGGCAATCCTCGCGTTGGGTTCCCATTTTTTAAAAAAATATTTTAATTGCCGCAAAAAATAATAAGTTGTTATTTTTGCAACAAAATTGTGCGGCGTTTGTGCGAAGGAGCCGAGCGCGCCTTGCAAGGTTTTTGCGAAAAAAATGCCGGCGACGGCTTTTTGTAGCCGCCGCCGTGCGTGTGCGCTGTTGGTTGCCTACTTTGCAATTTCGCTGGCTCTGCTTTCGCGGATGAGGTGCACCTTGATTTGCCCGGGATATTCCATGTCCTTCTCGATCTTTTGCGCAATCTCGCGGGCCAGCAGCACCATCTGGTCGTCGGATATTTGGTCGGGCTTGACCATGATGCGCACTTCGCGCCCCGCCTGCATGGCAAAGGAGGTATCGACCCCCGGAAAACTGGTGGTCAGCTCTTCCAGCTTTTCTAGTCGTTTAATGTAGTTTTGCAGGTTTTCGCGCCGCGCGCCGGGCCTTGCGGCCGAAACCGCGTCGGCCGCCTGCACAAGGCATGCCACAATCGTGCGGGCTTCTACGTCGCC
>JAITBA010000234.1 GCA_031283835.1 Oscillospiraceae bacterium | reverse complement strand
CCGGGGTTTGGGCAAAGCCCCGCACCGCCCGCCGCCTGGAGCCTGGACGATTATGCGGACTGCGTGCTGGGGTTTTTGGCGGCGTTGGAGGTTGAAACGTGCATTTTGTTTGGCCACAGCTTTGGGTGCCGGGTGATACTTAAAATCTGCGCGCGGCAGTTGCCAACGCCCGTGGTGCCCAAGGTGGTTTTAACCGGCGCGGCGGGGCTTCGGCACGAAACCAACCCGCACCAAACCAAAAAAGCCAAGCGCTACCAGCTGGGCAAAAAGATTTTGCGGCCATTTCCGCGGCTCATGGAGTGGTGGCGGCAACAGCACGGCAGTGCGGATTATAAAGCCGCAAGCCCGCTGATGCGGCAGGTGCTGGTGAAGGCCGTGAACGAAGACCTAACCGATTTGCTCCCCCTGGTGACGCCGCCCACGCTGCTGATTTTTGGCCGGCACGACACGGCGACACCCCTGGCCGACGGGCAACGGATGGAGCGGAATATCCCCGGGGCGGGCCTGGTGGTGCTGGAGGGCACGCACTACGCGTTTTTGGAATGCCAGGCGCAGTTTTTGCGGGTGATGGGGTCGTTTTTGCAAATTTAGAATCTTTAACGTCCGCAAGACCGCAGGGAAGCCGATGCATCGGCTGTAAAGCCAAGAGAAGGAGACCAAATGCTAGCGACCATTATTCTGTGGCTGCTCATAGCGGCCGGCGCGGCGGGGTATTGCCTGGGGCTGCGGCATTTTGCGCATATGCTGCAGCTCAACAGCTACAAGCCCGGCGTGCAGTTGGCGTGGATGACCAAAAATTGGCACAAGGTGCTGCTGGCGAGCGTGCCGGTGGTGGGCGGGTTCTTCTTTTGGCCGCGCAAAGCCAAAAAGGCGCTGGTTTATACGCCGCGGGTGAAGCGCCTGCTGGCGACGGCGCTGCTGCCCATGGTGCTGTGGGTGGCGCTGCCGCCCTTTGCCCAAGGGCTTCACACACATCTCTACGACGCCTCGACGACCACGCCGTGGCCGCTGCCGTTGTTTTTTCAGTGCCTGCTGCTTTTGTGCTTGGGTGCGTGCGCGCCGTGGTTTTTGCTGGTTGCCAACCTGGCAAATCGGCCTTTTGAGAAAGCCATCAACCGGCATTATATTCGCCAGGCAAAGCAAAAGCTGGCGGCTTGCCCCAACCTCACGGTGATTGGCATCACGGGGAGCTTTGGCAAAACCAGCACAAAGCATTTTCTTAGCACGCTGCTGCGGGCGCGCTATAACGTGCTGATGACCCCCGGCGGGGTGAACACGCCCCTGGGCGTGGTGCGCTGCGTGCGCGAGGAGCTGACCGCCGCCCACGAAATTTTTCTGTGCGAAATGGGCGCAAAAAACGTGGGAGACATTGCGGAGCTTTGCGAGCTGACACACCCAAAGCACGGCGTGCTAACCTCCATTGGCCCGCAGCACCTCGAAAGCTTTAAATCGCTTGCAAACGTGGCCAAGACGAAGTTTGAGCTGGGGGACGCGTTGCCCAAAGACGGCATTCTTTTTGCCAACGCGGGCGACGAAAATATTTTTGCCAAGCTGGGGGCGTACCCACGGGTGGTGCGCTATGGCGGCGCGGACGGCTATTGCGCGGAGGATGTTTCTGTGAGCGAGCGGGGCACGGCCTTTGCGGTTTTGACCCCGACGGGGGAGCGCGAATACTTTGAAACGCGGCTGGTGGGCGCGCACAACGTGGTGAACCTTGTGGGAGCGATTGCCGTGGCGCACACGTTGGGTGTGCCGCTGCGGCAGCTCAAGGGGCAAATGCGCAAAATTGCCCCTGTGCAGCACCGGCTGGAACTGATTGACCGGGGAGACGTGCTGCTTTTGGACGACGCTTATAACGCGAACCCCACCGGTGCCAAGGCCGCGCTAGACGCCCTGGCGTTGTTTGAGGGCCGGCAGAAAATCCTCGTGACGCCCGGCATGATTGAGCTTGGCAGCCAGCAAGAAGCGCGCAACCACACCTTTGGCACGCAAGCCGCCGCCGTGTGCGACCGCATTGCTCTGGTGGGCAAAAAACAGACGGCACCCATTGCCGCCGGTGTGCTCGAAGCGGGATTTGCCCACGAAAACCTCTTTGCGGCCGAAACGCTGCAGGAGGCGATGGCATGGGTCTATGCCCAGCCGGGCGCCCGCAAGGTGATTTTGCTGGAGAACGACTTGCCCGACACATTTTAATTTTTAACCCCTTTAACCTTGCCCCTTCAATTTTCGATTTTTAACTATTACCCCTTAAAATTTTCAGCATCGCAATCCCAGAAAGCAGAGATGGAGTGTTTGCAATGAAATTAAAACTCGCCGTGATTTTTGGCGGCAAAAGCGTGGAGCATGAGATTTCGATCATTTCGGCGTTGCAAGCCGTGGCGGCGCTGGACACGGAAAAATATGACGTGCTGCCGGTGTATATCACGAAGGACAACGCGTTTTATATCGGCGAAGAGATTGGCAAGATTGAGGCGTATAAGGATATTCCCGCGCTGCTGGCAAAAAGCCGGCAGGTGTTGCCCGCCCGGATAGAAAAAAAAGCGGTGCTGCTGCGCACGCCGGCAAAAAAATTTGGCAACAATGTGCTGGCCGAAGTTGCGTGCGTGCTGCCGATTGTGCACGGCACAAACGTGGAGGACGGCACGCTGCAGGGGTTGCTGCGGTTGCTGGGTGTGCCTTTTGCGGGGTGCGACGTGGCGGCCAGCGCGATTGGTATGGATAAATTTGCGCAGAAGTGCGTGTTCAAATATGCGGGGATTCCGGTGCTGGACTGTGTGCAACTGGGCGTGCGGGCCTATGACGAGGATCCGGACGCGCAGCTGACGCGGATTGCCGAAACATTTGGGTTCCCGGTGATTGTGAAGCCGGTGAATTTGGGGTCGAGCGTGGGCATTGGCAAGGCAAACGACAGGGCGGCGCTGCAAAAGGCTTTGGAGCTGGCGTTTCGGTTTGCGGGGCGGGTGCTGGTGGAACCGGCGGTGCGGAACCTGCGGGAAATCAACTGCGCCGTGCTGGGCAACGCCGACGAAGCCCGCGCCAGCGTGTGCGAAGAGCCCCTGAACGCCGATGAAATCTTGAGCTACGAAAACAAATACCTTCGTGGCGGCAAGAGCGGCAAAAATGGCAAAGGCGGCTTTCAACCATCAAAAGCCCCGCCGGACGCGGGTGGAATGGCAGGGTTGGATCGGCGAATTCCGGCGGATATTCCGGCGGAACTGGCGGAGAAAATCCGGGCGCTGGCAGTGCGGGGGTTCCAGAGCATTGATTGCAACGGCGTGGCGCGCATCGATTTTTTAATGGACGACGCCACGGGCGAGGTGTGGCTGAATGAAATTAACACCATCCCGGGGTCGCTGTCGTTTTATCTGTGGGAACCCACGGGGCTGCCCTACGCAAAGCTGCTGGACGAGATGATTCGGCTGGCGTTTGCGCGGGAGCGGGCCGACGCGGATTTGCATTTTTCGTTTGAGACAAATGTGTTGGCCGGC
>JAITBA010000217.1 GCA_031283835.1 Oscillospiraceae bacterium | reverse complement strand
GCTGATTTTTTGCACAGAGGGAGAGCCGCGGTTGTTGCCGCCGCTGATCCCGCTGTTCTCGTCAGAAAAAGAAGAGACACCGCAGCCGTCCGTGGAGGACTATGGCTTTGCGCTGTGCGGCGTTTTGGCCGCGCAAATTGGCGGCACCCTGCGCCGCGAAGCCGACGACGCAGGTCTGCGACTCTTCCTCAAAATATAGCGCGCCTGCGGCATCATTGCGCGGGGGCCGTGGGCATGCCCGGCACTGTGCCGCCCGGTTGCGCCGCACCGCCGTTTGCTGCCCGTGTGCGGAAGCGCTCGTTGCCCTCGTCGCCGTCACGGGCAAAATTCATTGTGTTGGAACCCATGCTCTGCAGGTCGATGTCGCCGGCGTCAACAAAACCCGCGTTTTTGGTTTCGGTCTGGCCGGCGGCGGTGGCGGCAATGGAGCCGTTGAGCTGCGCGGCAATGCTTTCGGCACGCAGCAGGCAAAACGCGCGCAGGGCCGCGCTGCCTTTTTCGAATTCTTCGTAGGTGCAAAACGCGGTGGGGTCCGCCTTCACATAGGGTGCAATCAGCTTGATTGCGCTATCATAGAGCGCCGCGAACCGGCCGGACAAAACCCACTGGGTCAGCTCTTGCAGCGCGCCATGATACGCCGCCAGGTATTGCGCGTTGCCGTCGGCAAACATCCAGGCTATCATGGGTTTATCTTCCGCGTTGCCCGAAAGCATAGGGGAATCGATGGGCGTGTTGACCAGCGCCGTGGCCTGGTCTTGGGTGGCGCTGCCCGTGGTGGCTTCGCGCATGCCGCCCATGCCGCCGAAGGCCAGGTTGTAGTCCCATGCCACCATCGAAAGCTGGCCGTCTTTCTCATAAAGATAATAATTGTGCGTCAAACTGCCGGTGTAGCTATCGGAATTCAGCACAAAATTGTGCGCCGCAAAGTAGCGGGTCACCGCGTCTGTATCAACAGTCTTCTCAATATTTTCGTTGGCATTCAGCGCTTTCAGTGCTGCGATAAGCCGGCTTTCATCTGTTTTGTCAATTTTGAACACACTGTTGTCAAAAATCTCCGCATAGCTGTCCGGGTCATCGTCGGTGTAGACCAAGGCCACCGCGCTGTTTGCGCCGCGCCCGCCAAAGCCGCGTGACACTTCGCCCCCCGCGCGGGGTTGCCAATCGCCCTGCGGCACTTCGCCCTGCGCGGGGGGCTGCCAATCGCCCTGCGGCACTTCGCCCTGCGCGGGAGGCTGCCAATCGCCCTGTGGCACTTCGCCTTGCGGCTTGTTGGCCAGGCCGCCGTCCTCCTGGTCGTCGGCTTGGTTCAGAGCCATGGAATCCGGCTTATAGAGCCGGCCATAGCCGCTGCCGTAGACCCGCTGGGCAAAGGCCTCTTCAACGCCTTCAACGGCAAGATAAAGCCCCCAATCGTTCCCGTTGACGGTGACCTTGATAAAGCTCGAAAGCGGCGCCGCAACCCCCAGGGCATTCATCATCTGGTAGGAGACATAGTCCTTCATGTAGGTGTTATCCTGCACAACGTTGTTCAGCACCAACTTATCCAGCCCGTAGTAGCTTTTGCCCTTCTCGTAGTGGTCGAACTCAATTTTAAAGCTGTAGCGGTCGGAATCGGAGCGGGCCACAGACGCAAGGGAAGAGTTGCCCTTGGTGCGCAGGCCCGTGTTTTTCACCGCATGCCCGTCGATCACCACGCTGCACTGGATATATTCCTCCTGTTGCGCGCTTGCAAGCATGGCGTCCCAATCGGCCTGCCGCACCACCAGGTCAATCGTGTGCACCCTGTTGGTGGCGAAGAGCATTTGCGCGTAGAGCGGTGCTTGACGCACAGCCTCTGTGCCAAGCGCACCGCCGGCCACAAAGGCGACCGTGCCCAACAGCATAACAATCACAATTGCAACGCAAATGGCATTGGTATATTTATGCTTACTCATCTGCCTACCCCATGTATTCGCCGTTGTAGCTGACCAACACCACGTTGTTAACGCCGGGCAGGGCTTGCAAGGCATTGACAAAAGCCGTATCGCCGCTCTTCAGGCGCACTTCATAATGCAGCTCCACACTTTCGGCCGTGACGGTTTTGCTCTTGATCACGCTCTTTTGCACACTGCTTTGCAGCGCGTTGCACACCGTGGCCTCGGCCCGCGGGTCGCCGCAGTGAATCACCACGATATACGGGTTATCGTGCGTTTTTTTGTTTGCAAAAATCAGCAGCATCAGCCCGATAATCACGCTGCCAAACACCGCCAGAGGAATCATGCCGGCGGCCAGCACGATGCCCACGGCAATGGCCCAAAAGAGGAAGGCAATGTCTAGCGGCTCCTTGATGGCCGTGCGGAAGCGCACAATCGAAAGCGCGCCCACCATGCCGAGCGAAAGCACCACGTTGCTGGTCACCGCAAGAATCACAAGCGACGAAATCATTGTGAGCGCAATGAGCGTAACACCAAAACTGGAAGAATACATCACGCCCTTGAAGGTCTTTTTATACACAAAAAAAATCAAAATCCCCAGCCCAAACGAAAGCGCCATGGTCAACACCATATCCAAAATGCTCACACTGGCAATTTTCTCAAGAAAGCCGGATTTAAAAATATCCTCGAACGTAATTTTCATGAATGAACTCCTGTCTGTAGTTTAATTTTTGCGCAAATTTTTCAGTCATACCCACGGCATAGCGCATACTTGGAGCAGGCCTGTGCGCGGCGGGCACCCAGTTGCAGCAGGGCCGCAATCTCGTCGGGCAAAAACTGGTCGTATTTCACTTCAAGCAGCACGGGGCAATCGCCCGCGGGCAACAGGGGCACGTCGTCGTTCAAAAAATCCAGGCTGCCAAGCCCCGTGCAAATTTTCCGGTCAAAGGTCACACGCACATTGCCCGCCAAAAAAACCAGCGGTTCCCGTATGTACTCCACGATGGTTTTGGGCCGCAGCAGCTCGCTCCGCATTTTTGTATAAAGCTCCCGCAGCAGCGGACGCTCGTCCCGCATCATCCACGCCACATCGCCCACCAGCAGCGCCTGCACCTGTTCCGCAAACAAAATGGCCGATTGCTTGTAGCACAATCCATTGATTTTGCTCTTTTTCTCCAACAGAATCGTGCCGTCTGGCGCGCCGGGGTAGCGCCGGATGCGAAACTTTTCGCGGTGGTTCACCCCGTCGATTTTCTCGCGCAGGGCCTTGTCGGCGGGGGTGTCGAAGTATAGGCTGCGCACCCGATAGGTGCCGTCGGTCCTTGCGTGCGGGTCGCGCCGCATCACCTGCCGCAGCTTGCTCCGCAGCACCGCATAGTCGCTGTAGCTGATGCTGTGCTTGTATTCGTGCCGTGCTTGCATCGTGTTCCCTCCTTTGGTTTTTTGTCGCCTGCGACGGGGCGGTTCGCGCTTGCAA
>JAITBA010000017.1 GCA_031283835.1 Oscillospiraceae bacterium | reverse complement strand
AACATCTCCTCCCCCAACCGCGTGAAGCTGAACACTTCCACTCGCTGTGCGTTTTGCTCTCCCAGCAGCTCCAGCATGGCGTGCTCATGCGCGAAGGAGTCCTGTTCCGGCACAATCAGGGTCAAACCATCGCAGCCCGCCCGCGCAAAATCGCGCAGCAGGCCGTGCAAATACGTTGTCTTCCCGGCGCCCGCGCGCCCGAGAATCAGATGCAGCATGGCGCTCCTTTCAGTAGGCATTCTCGCAAATCCGCTCGCCCCGGGTTTCTGAGGAGGCCGAATGTCATGATCCCATTTCGCGCCAAATCTCCGCTCCGTCCGAAGCAAACACAATCGTTTCCTCCAAATCCGTGCGGTACACAGGTATTTTTAGCGCGGCAAAGCGGGCAAGCACCGCGGGGTTGGGGTGACCGTAGGTGTTGTCCGCGCCGCAGGAGATCACGGCGGCCTGCGGCGCTGCGGCCCGCAAAAATTCCTCGGTAGAGGAGGTGCGGCTGCCGTGGTGCCCGGCCTTGAGCACGTTGCTGCGCAGGCCGTCGCCCCACTGTGCCACAAAATCGCTTTCCGCGCGCTGCTCGGCGTCGCCGCAAAGGAGCACACTGCACGCGCCAAACGCCACACGCAGCCCCACGGAGTCATTGTTGTAGCTTGTGCCGTCTTCCCGCAAGGGCCCCAGCACCGTGATTTTCGCGCGTCCCAGTTGGTATTCCTGCCCCGGCGCGGCATACACGGCATTGGTGCCGGCCTTGGCCAGCACTGCCACGGCCCGCAAAAATTGTTCATATGTCTGCGTGGTGGGCGCGTTTTCGGCAGAGATCCGTGGCGCTATCACCGTGCCTACCGGGAAGGCCGCCAAAATGCCATAGGCCAGCCCGCCGATGTGGTCGCTGTGGGGGTGCGTGGCTACCACAAAATCCAACCGCTCCACGCCCAGCGCTTTCAGGGTGCGAACAACGCGCTCTTCGTTGCCGCGCTCGCCCCCGTCAATGAGCAAAAATTGCCCGTCGCATTCAATCAGCTCGCAGTCACCCTGCCCCACGTCGATAAAACGCGCGCGAAACCCCACATCGCCATGGCCTTCGTCCGCCATGGTGGTGGAAGGCATAAGAATGTCCACCCAGCCGTCCCGGTGCAGCCAGTTGGGCAAATACCCTAGCACAGCCAGTGCCACAACCCCCGCAAGAATGAGCGCGGTGGTTCTTGTGCTTTTTTTGCGGCGCATAGGCATTCCCCTCACAGATTGGTGTTTTTATCAAAAGAGCTATGTTTTTGTTGCGGAATCGTATCAGTATCCTATCCGCTGCGCCACCCACAGCAACCCTATTGAAGTTGCGAACAGCGCAAGGAATAGTTTCCATGTCCAGCGCAGAAATTTGATGTAGGACACGTCGATCAGGCCAATGGCGATGATCATGATGCCGCTGGTGGGGTAGAGGATGTTGCACACGCCGTCGCCCAACGTGAAGGCCAGAGTGACGCTTTGGGACGACACCAGCAGCAGCTTGGCCAGCGGCAGCAGCACCGGCATCATTAAAAACGCCTTGGCCGAGCCGGAGCCAATGAAGAATTCCAGCACAATGGTCAACGCAAGAATGGCCTGCAGCGCCACAAAGGGCGAAACGCCCTTCACGTGCGTATAGACGGTGAACAGCACCGTATCAATGATTTTTCCCTTTTGCAGCAGCCACGTGACGCTCATCACAAGCACCAACAGCGGCGCGATGGGGGCAACGGTTTTTACGCCCTGCCAAAAGGTTTTGCCCAGCGCTTTGCCGCCAAGCCCCGCGGCTTTTCCTGCAAAAATTCCTCCCAGAGTAAAAAGCAGCGCCATGCCCAGCATTGGCAAATACCCCGCGATGCTTTTAACCTCTTTTGGCACGCCCGGGAGGGCCTGCAGAGCAAAACTCAACACCGCACACACCAGCACGCCCGAAACGCAGCCCACAAAGATTTTTGTGGCCTTTGCCAGCGATCGATTCTGCGTGAGGGCTTCGGTTTCCTCCCGCGTTGCCGCAAAGCGCTCTTTTAGTGCTTGGTCGGTGCGGTAGCTGAGGGATTTTTGCGGCGCTTTTTCGACTCGGCGAGCATGCAGCCACAAAAAAGCCAGCAACACGGCATAAATCACCGCAAACACCACCAGCCGATACCCCAACCCCGAAAACGCGGGCAAGCCGGCCATAGCCTGCACAATGCCCACATTAAAAGGATTGAACGTGGCGGCGGAATAGCCCATCGCCACAGCGACTAGGCTGAACCCCAACCCCGTGAGGGAATCCCATCCCAGCGCCAGGGCAATGCTGGCCGCCAGCGGCACCAATGTGATGCTTTCCTCCAAAATGCCCACAACAGAGCCTAGCGCCATGCAAACCAAAGTCACAAGCGCCAGCAGCGCGTACTTTTTTGTTTCGTATTTGCGCACAATCACCTGCATCATGTAGGCGATCACGCGGCTTTTTTCCAGGATTAAAAATGTGCCGCCAATCAGCACGATAAACAGCAAAATACCCACGCCCGTGAGCGCCTGCGGCGACAAAAACACCTCCACCGGGGCCGTGAGCACATGCCACAGCGGCAGTTTAAAGTCGGGCAGCCGCGCATATGTACCGTTCATCACAGCACCCGCTGCGTCCCGCAGATATTCGCCCCGCGGCACCACCTGCGTGAGCACCCCCGCAAACACCAAAATCCCCACAACCAGCCCGGTGAGCAGCAGCACGGTTTTCTTGCTCAGTTGCAAGCCCTGGGGGGGGTCTTTGTCGGCTTCTTTGGGTTTCCGTTCATTGTCCATCCAGCAGCACCTCAATTTCTTGCAATTGTTTTTGTGACGAAAACACAAGGCCACGTCTTTGTGCCGCCTGTTTCATCTCGTCAATTTTTTTGCTGTCTTCTAAAACCGCCTTCATCAGCACATAAATATCATCGCCCAAAAGGCCGCAAGCATTGTCGTTCAGCACTTCTCGCATGCCA
>JAITBA010000214.1 GCA_031283835.1 Oscillospiraceae bacterium | reverse complement strand
GCTACTCAAGCAAAGCGGCCTTTTCCGCAGCAACGAAACCGTGATAGAGCGCATGATGGATTCCAACGACCTGGAACGCGAGCGCGGCATCACGATTCTTAGCAAAAACACAGCGATTCACTACAACGACGTAAAAATCAACATCGTCGATACGCCCGGCCACGCCGATTTTGGCGGCGAGGTGGAGCGTATTATGATGATGGTAGACGGCGTGCTGCTGCTGGTGGACGCCTTTGAGGGCTGCATGCCCCAAACACGGTTTGTGCTCAAAAAAGCCTTGGGCCTTGGCAAAAAAGTGCTGGTGGTGGTGAACAAAATCGACCGCCCCGGCGCGCGCCCCGCCGAAGTCATCGACGAAGCACTCGATTTGTTCATTGAGCTGGGTGCCGAAGACGCGCAACTCGAATTCCCCGTGGTCTACGCCAGCGCGCGCGACGGCTATGCCTCGCCGGACCCGGACGTGACCGAGGGCGACATGCGGCCCCTGCTAGACGCCATTATCAAAGAAATTGACCCGCCCCGGGGCGAGCCGGAAGAACCCCTGCAGTTGCTGATTTCCTCCCTCGAATATGACGATTATGTGGGGCGCATTGGCGTGGGGCGCGTGGAGCGCGGCGGCGTGCGGCGCAACCAGCTGGTTTTGCTTTGCAGCGAAGAAAACCCCGCCGGGCGCAACGTGCGCGTCACGCGGCTCTACCAATTCGATGGGCTCAAGCGCGTGGAAGTGGAGGAGGCAAGCCTTGGCGACATTGTGTGCGTGGCGGGCATCGAGAACCTAAACATTGGCGAAACCCTGTGCGACGCCGACAACGCCGCCCCCTTGCCCTTCATCCAAATTGACGAGCCCACCATCAGCATGAACTTCATCGTGAACGACAGCCCCTTTGCGGGGACGGAGGGCAAATTTGTCACCAGCCGCAATATCCGCGACCGGTTGTTCAAAGAAGTTGAAACCAACGTGAGCATGCGTGTCGAAGAAACCGACACCACAGATGCCTTCAAGGTCAGCGGGCGCGGCGAGCTGCACCTTTCCATTTTGATCGAAACCATGCGCCGGCAGGGCTATGAACTGCAAGTGAGCCGCCCAAAGGTGATTACCAAAGAAATTGGCGGCAAGCTGCACGAGCCGATGGAGCTGCTCATTGTTGAAGTGCCGCAGCAATATGTGGGCGTGGTGATTGAAAAACTTGGCAGCCGCAAGGCGGAGCTTGAAAACATGGGCGCCCGCGACGGCGGCGCCACCCACCTCGAATTTAAGGTGCCCTCCCGGGGCCTTATCGGCTACCGGACAGAATTTTTGACCGACACCAACGGCAACGGCATCATGAACCAGCTGTTCGCGGGCTACGAGCCCTGGAAAGGCGACATTGCGGGCCGTGAGCGCGGCAGCATTGTGAGCCACGAAACCGGCGAAAGCACCGCCTATGGTCTGTTTAACGCCCAAGAACGCGGGCGGCTGTTCCTTGGCGCGGGCGTGCCGGTCTACGAAGGCATGGTTTGCGGCGAAAGCGCGCGCAACGAAGATTTGGTCATCAACGTGTGCAAAAAAAAGCAGCTCACCAACACCCGCGCCTCCGGCAGCGACGATGCCCTGCGGCTCACCCCGCCCACGGTGCTCAGCCTGGAGCAATGCATGGAATTCATCCAGGACGACGAATTGCTGGAGGTCACCCCAAAAAGCCTGCGTCTGCGCAAGCGCCAGCTCAACAAAGAGCAGCGGATGAAAGCGTCCAGTCGCCGCTAACCCGCGTCACGATTTATAGCCGATGAAGCTGAAAATCATCTCGCCGCAGCGAACCCGCAAGGCAGAGCGTGATAAAATAACACAACCCTGCCCCGGCGATGCCCGCCGCCAGCCAAAAGGTGGAGCGGCTCGGCAGGCCTGGGGCGACAATTTTGAAAACCCCCAGCGGGATGAGCGCGGCGCAGGCCACAGCCAGCAGGGGCTTTAGCACCTGCCGGACCGTGGGGCGCGCAAGGCCGGTGACCTTGATTAGGCGGCGAAGGCTGAAGGTGAAGTTGTAGATTTCGCTGACAAAAAGCACGATGATATAGCCCTTCATGGCCATGCGCGGCAACAGCAAATAAACCAGCGCCACGCAAACGCCGCTGTCAATCATGTTATAAAGCATGGAGGCCTTTTGCTCGTCAAGGCCCTTGAGCATGCCGTCCACGCTCATGTCCAAATACATCACCGGCACCAGCGGCGCCAGCAGCTGCAAATACCGCGCGGCCTCCGTGTTACCAAAAATCCGCAAGCACAAGGGCGTTGCAAAGGCGTAGAACACACCGCCCGCAAACACGCCATAAAGCAGCGATAATTTTAATATTTTGGCGGCGGCTCGGTCAATCTGGTCCGCTTTTTTTTGCACCCGCAACTGCGAAATTTCGGGCACAAGCAGGCTTGCCAGCGACGAGAGCACCGCCGAAGGATACAGCAGCACCGGCAGCGCCATGCCGTGAATCACCCCATAAACGCGCATGGCCTCCTCCTTGGAGCGTCCGGCGGCCTCAAACCCGCGGGGAATCAGCAGATGCTCTGTGGTGAGCAGCACGCTGCGCGCACAGGCCCCGGCGGCGTCGGGCCCGGCAATGTGCAGCAGCTGCCGCAGGCGCACCGGCTCGCCCGGGTGGGCTTGCCGCAAACGAATATAGCGAGAACGCCGCAACAGCGCGCCCGAAAAAAAGAACACCGCCGCTTCGCCCGCCACCATGCCA
>JAITBA010000196.1 GCA_031283835.1 Oscillospiraceae bacterium | reverse complement strand
CACGCGCACCTTTTGAGACTTGCAGGATCAGCGGCGCGTGCAGCTTTTGCCCCGCTTGCACAATTCCCTGGATGATTTCCATGTTGTTCACGTTGAACGCCCCGATGGCATAGCCGCCCGCGTAGGCATCCGCGAACATTTTTTTTGTGGTAACCAGTGGCATGAATTTTTCCTCCGTTTTGTTCTTAATATGATTACGCGTTGCGCACAATCTTCGCGCCTTGGGGGGTGTCTTCGATGGTGACGCCCATGGCGTGCAGCTGCGCACGGATTTCGTCGGCGCGCTTCCAGTTTTTTGCGGCGCGAGCGGCGGCCCGTTCGGCAACGAGATTTTCGATCGCGATCGCGGTTTCGCCGTAGGTGTCGCTTTCTTGCGCTTGGGGGGTGGCGTAGAGCAAGCCCAACACGCCCGTCAGTTCGGCCAGCAGCGCGGCGGCGGCTTTGATGGCGGCTTTGCCCGCGGCGGCTTCAAGCACGCGGATGTTGATGTCGCGCACGAGTTCGAACACACAGCCCAGCGCGTCGGCGGTGTTAAATTCCTCTTCCATGGCCGCGATAAAGTCCGCTTTGTGGGCCTCGAGGGCGGCAAGCAAGGCGTCGTCGGTCGGCTTGTCTTTTGCGTTTTGCAGGGCAAAGCCAAGGTTGTCGCGGCAGGTGTAGAGCCGCTGCAAACTCGCCTTGGCCTGGGCAATGCTGTCGGTGCTGTAGTTGATGGGGCTGCGGTAGTGCGAGGCCACCATTAGGTAGCGGATCGGCTCATAGCCATATAGTTTGGCCACGTCGCGCACGGTAAAAAAATTGTTCAGGCTCTTGCTCATCTTCACATTGTCCACGTTGATGTAGCCATTGTGCATCCAAAAGCGGGCAAAGGGCACGCCGTTGCAGCACTCGCTTTGGGCAATTTCGTTTTCGTGGTGAGGAAAAATCAAATCTTGCCCGCCGCAATGCAGGTCGATGGTGCTGCCCAAAAACTTTTTGTTCATGGCAGAGCATTCGATATGCCAGCCGGGGCGGCCTTTGCCCCAGGGGCTGTCCCATGCGGGCTCACCCGGTTTGGCGGCCTTCCACAGCGCAAAGTCCATCGGGTCGCGCTTCACTTCGCCCACCATAATCCGCGCGCCAATCTCCAGGTCTTCCAGCGGTTGGTGCGAAAGCTTGCCATATTCCGCAAAAGAGCGCGGGCTGAAATATACGTCGCCGTCGGCCTCGTAGGCAAACCCGCCGGCAATCAGCCGCGCCGTCATTTCGATGATTTCGGGCATGGTTTCGGTGGCTTTGGGGTGCGCGGTTGCCTCGCGAACGTTCAGCCCCTTGGCATCCGTCCAATATTCCGCAATAAAGCGCGTGGCAATCTCGGCGGAAGAAACGCCCTCTTCGTTGGCCTTCTTGATGATTTTGTCGTCCACATCGGTGAAGTTTTGCACAAAATTCACGTCAAAACCACGGTATTCCAGGTACCGCCGCAGGGTGTCGAACACACAAAGCGGGCGGGCGTTGCCAATGTGAATATAATTATACACCGTCGGTCCGCAGGCATAGATGCGATACGTATTCCCCTGTGCGGGCACAAGGTCTTCTTTTTGCCGGCTGAGGGTATTATAGATTTTCACGCATTGTTCCTCCCTAAAATAACTCCCAATATTATACCACAAAAACACACCGCTTGTCAAGCGTCCCGCCCTCTTTTTCTTTGCGCCCGCAGGGGGGGACGGAAAGCGCAAACCCCTTTTCGAATCACGCATATTTTTGCGCACCCTGCGTATATATAAACAGCATCACACATCCAAACTCCTGCTTCACCATCGGCATATTCTCACGTGCCCTGCATAAATTAAAAGGTGGGATTTTCACCCAAAGGTGGCTTTCCCTATGGCCGAAAAACGTCCGATCTCCCCCGCGCAGCTGCTGGCGCTGGCAAAGCAGCTCAAACAAAACCAAGCCGCCGCCCCCGAAGCGCAGGCCCTGGAGCAGCTGGCGCAAACCGGCCTGAACGACGCGCAACAGGCCCAACTGCACAGCGTGATGCAGGACAAGGAACGGCTGCAAGCGTTGCTCAACAGCCCACAGGCGCAGGCGCTTTTGCAAAAGATTGGAAAAAAATCTGCCCCATGAAGCGAGAGTGCCGCGCAGTGAGAATCGGCGTGGCGGCTGCGGCGCGTTTGGTGATGCGCAAAAAAACAGTATAAAGTGGGAAGCGGGAACCCCTATGGATTTTGATTTTGACCAAATTGGCAGCATGCTGGGCAATCTGAGCGAGGAAGAACTGCAAAACCTGCAAGAAACCGCGCAAACGCTGTTTGCCTCCCTGGGGGGCGGCGACCCAAGCGGCACACCCCCGCCCGAGGATTGCGAAGACAGCGGCTTTGGCGGGTTCGACGGGATTTCGCCCGAGTTGCTGGCCAAACTCAGCTTGCTGATGCGGCAAATGCACCGACACGACCCCCGCACCGATTTAATTCTCGCTCTCAAGCCCCACCTGAGCCGACGCCGCCAGCAGCGCGCCGAACAAGCCGTGCAGATGATAAAGCTGCTAGAAATGCTGCCCGCACTGCAAGGCGCGCTGGGATAGCGAGCAATGCAAATGATGGCTTGAGACCCGGCACGCAACCGTCAGCGTCGTTCCACGACACTGGCGGTTCTCTGCCAAAGAAAGGAGCGCGCGCATGCCGCAGCCAAGGAACCAGCAGGAATTTTTGCGCATGCAGGAGCAGGCAACGCGTGCCGCCCGTGACATGCAGCGGCGCGCCACACTGCCCGCACCACCGCGCCGCCCCGAACCACTGCACCACCAAAGCCCCTCCCGCCAGGCGTGGCAAAGCGCCGGCCGCCAAAGCCCAAACCAAAGCCAAGGCCGCCGCGAGCCAAACAGGCCCCACGCGTCGCCGCCCAGGCAACGCCAAAGCCAAAGCCAAAGTCAAAGCCAAAGCCGCCAAAGCCCGCAAAGCAGCCCGCAGCCTTCGCTTTCGTCGCTGTTTTCACTGTTTGGGCAAAGCGCGCCCAGCCCTGCCCAGCCCGAAAGCGAAGCCGCCCCCGAGGGTGCTGACACCATTCTTACGCTGCTGCTAACCATGCTGCTGCGCAAAGAAAACGCCGACCAGGGGCTGCTGCTGGCGCTGCTATATATTATGATGTGAGCGTGATCTTTTTTTGTCAAGCACGTCTAACCCCGCCCGCCTTCGCATATACATCCCATGAGAAAACAATCCAAAACCAAGGGGGGTCCGTAATCATGGAACCGCAACACACCACACAGAGCATCGGGACGCTGGAAACCGTTTTTGACGGCAAGCTAGAACAGGCCGTGGACGGGGACATTACGCTGCCGGAGTATTATCCGGACATTCTGCGCGTGCTCAAAATCACTGTTTTGCCCGCGGTGCACGCGGTGCAGGCGGCGGGCGAACGCGTAACGGTCGACGGTTCGGCGCTGGTGAACGTGCTCTATGCCGCCGAAGATGGCACACTGCAAAGCTACGAACAAAGCTATCCCTTCAGCCGTGCGGCAGATATTCCCGGGCTGGCGGAGGGTGCCGCGCTGACGGCCACGGCCAAAACGGAATTTGCCAACGGGCGCGCCGTGAGCCAGCGCAGGCTGGATATTCATGGCATGCTGCGCATTGGCTTGCGGGTGTGCCGCAGGCAGGCGGATTCCGTGCTCACCGGGGTAAACGGCGGCGGCATGCAAAGCCAGGGGGGCACGGTGCGCCTGTCGTCCCTCGAGGCGCTGCAAAGCCTCACCTTTCCGCTTTCGGAGGTGATTGAGGTGGAAGCGGGCGCGCCGCCGGCAGACCAGATTTTGCTGCGCCGCGCGACGGCCATTCCCACAGAAGTCAAGGCCATCAAAAACAAGCTGCTTGTTAAGGGGAACCTGGAAACCAACGTGATCTACCGTAGCCGTGGCTCCAAAGAGCCTGTGAAGGTGACCCACAACATGCCCATCAGCCAAATCCTCGAGGCGCCCGGCGTTTCGGAAGCTACGGAAAATGCCCTGCGCCTGGTGGTCAATTCTCTGGAGGTTACGCCCAAGGCGGATGCCGGCGGCGCGGCGCGGCTGTTTGAGATTGCGGCGCGCATTGGCGCCGAAGTCAAGGGCTTTGCGCCGGTCGAACTGCCGGTGGTGCAGGACGCGTATTCCACCCGGGGCGGCGTAACGCTTGAAAGCCGCCGCCTAGACACCCGCCAGCTGATTGAAAGCTTTCGAGAAACGTTTGCCGCCAAAGAAAGCTTCGAAATCGCGGGTGGGCTCGAGAGCGTGCAACTGCTCACAGGAGAACTGCTGCCGCCGGAAATCACCATCAAAGACGATGCGCTGCACGCCGCCGGCAAGGTGAAGCTGCATGTGATTTATCAGGATAAAGAAGGCCAGCTGCGCAGCACCGACCTGGAGATGCCCTATGCGTTGCGCCGGGCGCGCAAGCGGGCAGGCGAGCAGCCGCACGCCGACGTGTGCCTTGAACTGCTGCAATTGCAAGAAAGCGTGGGCGGCGGCAGCCTGGAGGTGCGCGCGGAACTGGCTGCGTCGGGCGAAATCTATGCCCTGGAAAGCCGCCGCGTTGTGGGCGCGGTGAACCACGACGAAAGCGAGGAGCCGCCCCAACGCTCCCCGCTGACCATTTATTTTTCGCAAATCGGCGAATCTCTGTGGGATATCGCCAAGCGCTACCGTACCACGGTGGACGCCATTCGCCGCGAAAACGAACTGGGCGGCGAAGCTGCCTTGGAAGGGCAGATGCTGCTGATTCAGATCGGAAGAGCAC
>JAITBA010000184.1 GCA_031283835.1 Oscillospiraceae bacterium | reverse complement strand
GCCTGCCCGCTCAACAAAGTCCAAAATTGCCTCCGGCGGGTAGCCGCGCCGCCGCATGCCGCAAATGGTGGCCATGCGGGGGTCGTCCCAACCGCGCACCTGCCCCGTGCGCACCATTTGCAGGCATTTGCGCTTGCTGGTTAGGCAGTAGTTTAGGTTTAGGCGGGCAAACTCAATCTGCCGCGGCGGCTCTTTGAAGCCGATTTTTTGAATCACCCAATCATAGAGCGGCCTGTGATTTTCGAATTCCAGCGAGCACAGCGAATAGGTGACGCCCTCGGTGGCGTCGCTCAGCGGGTGACTAAAATCATACATGGGATAGACGCACCACTTGTCGCCGGTTTGGTGGTGCGTCACATGCGCAATGCGATAAATCACCGGATCCCGCAGGTTTAGGTTAGGGCTGGCCATGTTGATTTTTGCGCGCAAGGTTCTTGTGCCGTCGGGGAATTCTCCCGCCGTCATGCGGACGAACAGGCTAAGGTTTTCGTCGGCGCCGCGTTCTCTGTAGGGACTGTTTTTTCCCGGCTCCGTGAGCGTGCCCCGGTGCGCCCGCAGCTCCTCGGCGCTCAAGTCGCACACGTAGGCGTCGCCCTGCCGGATGAGCTGCAGCGCGCATTCGTAGCAAAAATCAAAGTAGCTCGACGCGTAGTATTCGTTCTTCCACGCAAACCCCAGCCATTCCATGTCCTGCCGAATGGCGTCCACATATTCCATGTCTTCTTTGGTGGGGTTGGTGTCGTCAAAGCGCAGGTTAAACACGCCGTTATATTTTTGCGCGGCGCGGTAGCTGATGGCGATCGCCTTTGCGTGCCCAATGTGCAGATATCCGTTCGGCTCCGGCGGAAACCGCGTTTGCACCCGTGTGTTTGTGCCGTTGGCCAGGTCTTCGTCGATGAAGTCGTAGATGAAGTTGGAGTTGGTGACGATGGGATCGGACATTGGAAAATCTCCTCTATCTGTCGAATTTTGCTTGTTTGATGTATTTAGCCACATAATCAACGCCCGAGAGCACGGTGATGCCCACGGATATCCACAGTATAATTTGGTCGAAGGGGAGAGTGGTAAAAGAGATGCGCTCCCAAAGAAGAAGGAGGAGGATTGCAACACATTGCGACACGGTTTTTAACTTACCCCAAAAGCTTGCGGAAATCACTGTTCCGCTTTCGGCCGAAACCATGCGAATGCCATTGACCAAAAGTTCGCGTGCCATGATAACAATGACGGCGACAGGGGAGATTACGTGCATGTGCGCAAGCATGATAAAGGCCGAAAAAGTTAAAAGCTTGTCTGCTATGGGGTCAATCAGCTTGCCAAAAGTGGTAACAAGGTTGTATTTGCGGGCGATCCAGCCATCTATGGCGTCTGTTATGGAGGCGACAAGAAACACGCAAACGGCAATTTCGCGCGCGTATTCCATTTTTAAATAAAGGCTTGCTACAAATATCGGAATCAGAATAACGCGCAGAATCGTGATTTTGTTTGGCAGGTTCATAATCTTATTTTTCATGTTTCTGCTTTTTTACGTTGCAGCCCATGAGCTTCTCCTTTTCTTAGCAGCTTATAAGTATCCCCCTGTTTTTGTTTGGCAAAAAGGCGCGTTGCTAAACCGCCCCTTTTAGCCGCTCCAGCACCCGCGCCGCCCCCAGCACGCTTATGCAGGCCCCCAGCTCCGGCGAATTTTCGCGCCCGGTCACCGCCAAGCGAATCACCGTGCTCACGTCGCTCACGCTGCCTTTGTAGGCGGCCGGGTCGGCTTTGTATTGCTTTGTGTTGGCGCAATAGCCCAGGGGTTCGCAAATGGCCTTGATGCGCGCAAAATCCTCGAGGGGTTCTTCGCGGCGCAAAAACGCGTCAATAATCGCCGCCGCGTCAGGCTGTTTTGGGCGCGCGGGCACAAACAGCTCGTCGTAGAAAAACGCAAAAGCTTCCTTCGTTTGGTTCCACCGGGCAAAGTCTTTGCGGGGCTTTGCGCCGCCGCGCCCAATGGCAAAAAAAGCGGTCGCGTAGTCTTTATCGCACAAAAGCAGGGCCGCCCACGCCGGGTCGTGTTGCGTCGCCCAGGCAAGGGCTTCCTCAAAAACGTCTTCGGCGCGCATGCGTGATAAAAATGTCTTGCTCACATCCTCCAGCTTTTGCAAATCGAACAAGCAGCCGCTGGCGCGGAGTTTTTTTAGGCTGAAGGGGAAGTCGGTCAGCGCAGAGGAGGGGTTGGCTCTGCGCCAGTCCTCAAAGTTTGAGTTGAGCAGCGTGAGCAGATATTCCTTCACCGCCTCGGCGGGGTAGCCCTGCTCCGCAAAGTAGCGTACGGCGGCCTCAGGGTCTTTGCGCTTGCTGAGCTTGCGCTTGCCCCCCGTTTCGGGGTCCAGCTTCATCACGGCGGCGGTGTGGGCATATTGGGGCGGCGCAAACCCCAGCAACGCAAACAACTGCACGTGCAGCGGCAGGCTGGCAAGCCACTCTTCGCCGCGGATGACGTGGGTGGTGCGCATTAGGTGGTCGTCCACCGCGTGGGCAAAGTGGTATGTTGGGATGCCGTCGGCCTTTAGTAGCACCGTGTCCATGTCGTATTCCGGCAGCTCGAGCTTGCCCCGCACCAGGTCGTTGACCACGATTTTTTTTGCCGGGTCGCCGGGCGAGCGCAGGCGCAGGGTGAACGGCTCCCCCGCCGCAATGCGCCGCAGCTGCTCTTGGGCCGAAAGGTTGCGGCACCGCGCCCACCGGCCATAATAGCCTTTGTTTTTGCCCGCAAGTTCTTGCGCGGCCCGCAAATCCTCCAGTTCGTTGGCGGTGCAAAAACACGGGTACGCATACCCTCGCAAAATCAAATCGCGCGCAAAGCTGTGATAAATCTCTTTGCGCCGGCTTTGCGTGTAGGGTCCATAGTCCCCGCGCTCGCTGCCAAGGCCCGTCACACCCTCGTCCGGCACAACACCAAAGGCCTGCAAACCGTTCACAAGACCGCTCACGCCGTCCTCCACCTCACGCTTTTTGTCGGTGTCCTCCATCCGCAGATAAAACACGCCGCCACTGCGCTTTGCCACCAAAAAATCGGCAA
>JAITBA010000175.1 GCA_031283835.1 Oscillospiraceae bacterium | reverse complement strand
GCGTTTCTTGATAATAGAACGACTTCCAGCCCTTGGCGGGCACACCCCTGGCCAAAAAGATCACATTGCCGTCTTCGTTGCGCTGGCTGGGCAGCTCCGTGCCGTCGGCGTCAAAAATGGCAAGGGCCGTGCCGGTGTTCTGCACGGGCACAACGGCAATATCGTCCCGGGCAAAGCCCAGCGTGTTAAACACCACCACGCTGCCTGCCGCAATGCGGCTGCACAGCGCCTTTTCGGCGTTACCCGCGAGGTACTCTCCCACCCCCAACACGTGCTCATATTGCACCCTGCTGTCCTCATAGACCTCCGCGATGGAGCTGCCGGGGATGATGTCGTGGAACTGGTTGAGCAAAATCAGCTTCCAACTTTCCAGCAGTTCCTCTGCCGGGTAGCCCGCGCCGGCCAGCTGGTACGCGAGCGCCGTCAAGGTTTCTACGTCGTGGTAGAGCAGCTCGCTTTTGCGGTTATAGCGTTTGTTGCGGGCTTGGCTTGTTAGCGTGCCCCGATGGTATTCCAAATACAATTCGCCGCGCCAGGTGGGCAGGTGCGGCGCGTCGCTCACCTGCTGCTCCAACTCCCGGAAAAAATCGAGAGCGGGCTGCTGCTTGACCACCGGACAGCCGGGGATGCCTTTGGCCATGCGCGCGCCGTGCTCCAGCATTTTGGTGGTGGGGCCGCCCCCGCCGTCGCCATAGCCGAAGGAAATCAAATACTCTTGATTCAAGTCTTTATTCGAATAGCGCTTCCAGCCGCCAATGACTTCGTCGGGCGACAAATAAGAATTATATGTGGTGAAGGGGGAACTAACCCGGCCTTCGTGCACTTCTTTGCCGGTGGCAAAGTGGCTCAGCACGCTTGTGCCGTCAATTCCCTGCCACAAGAATGTATCGTAGGGCAGCTTGTCATATTCGTTCCACGAAATTTTTGTGGTCATAAAGTATTCGAGGCCCGATTTTTTGATGATTTGCGGCAGCGCGCCGCTGTAGCCGAAGACGTCGGGCAGCCACATGATTTTTGTCTGCACGCCAAATTCGTCGCGAAAAAAGCGCTTGCCCACCAAAAATTGCCGCACCAGGCTTTCGCCGCTGGTTACGTTCGTGTCGCTTTCCACCCACATGGAGCCTTCCGCTTCCCAGCGCCCTTCTTTTATGCGATTTTTGATGCCCTCGTAGACCTGTGGGTAGTCTTTTTTTACGTAGTCATACAGCTGCGCTTGGGGCGACATGAATGTATAGTCCGGGTATTGCTCCATATATTGCAGCACGGTGGCAAAGCTGCGCCCGGCTTTGTCGCGGGTTTGCCGCAGCCGCCATAGCCATGCCACGTCGATATGCGTGTGCCCGATGCAGCTGGCAACAATCCCGCAATCCTCGCCATAGACATGCGCCGCAATGTGCGCAACCGCGGCCTTCGCGCTTTTCTCAAACGCGGAGGAATCCGCCGGGTTGCCGATCTCCAGCAAATTGCACGCTTCGTTCAGTGCCTTCAAAATTTTTACCCGGGCGAAGTCGTCCGCTTCGTAGAGGTTGGCGGCCTCCAGCGGGGTCGTCAAGTCAAAATAGAGCTGCTGTGCCAGCGGGTTGACCGTGCGCAGCACAGCGCGCATCTTCACCTGCCCGTGCCATTCGTGGGCGTCGGTGTAGGCGTTGAGCGCGATTTCGATCACCTCGCCGCCCTTGGCTTTTTTTAGCAGCTGCACCTGATGATGGTTGCTGTCCATTCCCTGCAGCAGCTTGCCGTTGGCAAAGAGAATGATTTGCGGATTTGTGCTATGCCATTCGTGTTCGTAGGGCCGGAGCTCGTACACCACAGGCCGGCCCGCAAACTCCTTCGGCACGGTCACGCGTTGCCTAAACCAGGCGTAGCATTCGGGGTAGCCCCAGTAATCTTTTTCGGCGCTGAACGGCGTCCACGTGCCTTGTTCCAGCTGTCTAATGTCTTGCTGCCCGTCGCGGAACAAAAAATCGCCTGTTTCTGCCGTGTGCGGGTGCAAAAAATCGCGCGCAATGTGCTCGGCAATGATGCCGACACGCTTGGAAAGGTTGTAACGTTCAGAATTTTTGTCTACGAACGGGACGTCGAAATTGGCCATAACAGAAATTCCTTTCTTGTTAAAAAAGAAGTAACACAAACCCCTGCGCACCGCCGGGGGTTTTGTTGTTTTTGTGGTTGGTTTTTTTACGGATTTTCATCTTGCTGCACAGCCGCGGGCACTTCAGGCACTTCAGGCGCAGAAGCCGGCGCGGTTTCGTTCTCGCCGCGCAGCAGCCGCCCTCTTAAAAACACAATGATGAACAGTGCCAGCGCCGGGTCACACCATTCCAGGGCGGCGTCGGGCGACGGTATCAGGTCCTGTATCCGGTAGGCCACCAGGCGCGGCACAAAGCACAGCAGCAGCAGCACCAGCGCGGGCACCCCCGCCGCAAGCAGCCGCGCCGGCTTGCCCTCGGCGTTGATGCCGCCGAGCACCTGCGCGAAGGCCAAAAAGAACACCATCAATGCCGCAAGTGCCAGCAGGCTCAGGAACAGATCGCTCACCCGCAGGTAGCTGATCATACGCGAAAACCGGCGAAGAATGCGACAGACGACCCACATCAGCGGCATGAGCACAAGCAAGCGGTTTATCTGCAGCGTTTTTCTTTTGGGGAGAAAATCCACCAGCAACAGATTGATGAAGCTCACCGCGCTCCCCAGGGCAAACACACCCTCCAGCAGCGCGGCAAGGGCCCCTGTGCGCGCAAAATATTGGAGCGGATGGCCGCTTTCGCTTGGGGCCACAAAGCCGTTCTGCGGATTCCCGCTGCCAAAATCCAAAAAGCTGTTGATAAAAAACACCGCAGCCATCAGGGCACTCACCACCAGCGCGGCCGCCACCAGCCCCGCGCAAATGCCTTCGGCCACACGCCGCCGCCGGCCCAGGTCAATCACAGCCTGACGGCGCAGCACCACCCCTGCCACGATTGGCACCAGCACCAGCACCGCCAGCCCGGCATAAAGCACCATCACCATCGCGCCGCCATTGCGCCAGAAGCCGGTGCCGGGCTCCACCGCATAGAGCAGCTGCCAAATGCGCAGCGGCAGCAACCCTGCCGTGAGCAGCGCGGCAAAAAAAAGCAGCGGCGCGGCCAGCCGCCGCCCATAAGCTTGGTTATCCATAAAATAGTTCCTTTCGAGTTTGACTGTGTGGTTTTTTTGTAACGGGCAAGAAAAACTTGACGCGGCATGCCGCAAAAATTGCCAAAAAGCAGCGGCAATGGGGTTGCGCAAAGGCGCTAAGACCGTTCTGTCAGCGGCACGTAGTCCCGGTGGCCCGCCACGCTTTTGTAGGCCGGGCGGATGATGCGGCCGCCGGTTTGAAGCTCTTCCAGGCGGTGGGCGCACCAGCCTGCCGTGCGCGCCAGGGCAAAAATCGGGGTATAGAGATCCTCCGGGATGCCCAGCATCTCATAAATCAGGCCGGAATAAAGATCTACGTTGGCACACAGCTCTTTTGTGCTGCCTTTTTCTTGGGCAAACACTTCCGGGGTCAGCTGTTCAATTAGCTCCAGCAGGCGGAACTGGTCGTTGAAGCCGCGCACCTGTGCAAAGCTGCGCGCGCGGGCCTTGAGTATCTGCGCACGAGGATCTGAAATGGTGTAGACCGCGTGGCCCATGCCATAGATTTTGCCGCTGCCGTCGCCCGCCTGCTTGCGAAGGAGCTTGACCAAAAAGTCGGCTACCTGCCCTTCGTCGGTTATATTTGCGATTCCCTCCCGCATATATTGGAGCATGCGGGTCACGCGGATGTTTGCGCCGCCGTGGAGCGGCCCCTTGAGCGAGCCGATGCCGGCCGCAAGCGCGGCATAGGTATCTGTGCCGCTGGACGTGAGCACGCGGGTGGCAAACGTGGAGTTGTTGCCACCGCCGTGGTCGGCGTGCAGCACCAGGCACACATCCAGCAGCTTGGCCTCTTCGTCGGTGAATTGTTTGTCGGGCCGAATGGTGCGCAGAATGGTTTCGGCGGTGGAATGTTCCGCCTTCATGCTGTGCAGGTACATACTCTTTTTATAGTAAGCGCGGCGCTTCACCTGCCAGGCATAGGTCATAATCGCGGGCAGGCAGGCAATGAGCAGCACCGACTGCCGCAGCACATTCTCGATGGACGTGTCGTCCGCTTGCGGGTCGGCGGCATAGAGCGACAGCACGGCCCGGGCCAGCTTGTTCATGATATCGGGCGAAGGGTTTTTCATCAAAATGTCTTCGATAAACCCTTCCGGCAATTCCCTGTGCATGGCCAAAATTTGACGAAAGCGTAGCAATTCCTCCGCCGTGGGCAGCGCGCCTAGCAGCAGCAGCCACGCGGATTCCTCATATCCAAAGCGGTTTTCGGCGGCGGCGCCGTTAATCAGCTGCGCCACGTCGTAGCCGCGATAAAACAGCCGCCCCGGCGATGAAAGGCGCTCCCCGTCCTTCACATAGTAGCCGTCAACGCTGCAAATTTTGGTTAAGCCTGCCATTACACCGGTGCCGTCGGCGTTGCGCAGGCCGCGCTTTACGTCGTAGCGCGCCCAAGACGCCGGCGCGATGGCGTTGTGCGCCCGCAGCGCGTCGCACATGCCTTGCAATTGTTCCTCAAAAGCCATGGTTCTCCCCTATCTTTTTAGTCCTGCCAATCCTATGCAAGCAACCGCCGCCGCACGCCGCACCCTCCTCTTGCGTGCACCAAAAATCTCTCGTCCACTTGGCGGCACAGAGCGAATCGGTGATCAGTTAAATTTAATTATAACCGCGTGAGCAAAAAATGTCAAGGTGGTTGATTGCGTGAAACAACAATTATTTTTGGGGCTGGTGGTGTTGCTGCTACTAATCTTGCTGCCCCTGACGAGCCTTTGGGGCAAACCGGCGCAGCCGCAGCAGCCCGGCGACGGCAAAATTTTGGTTGGCACAAACACCCTCCCGGCCGGCACCGCCAACACCGCGCGGGCGAATCCTCGGCTCCAGGCCGACGCACAGGCCGCCGTGCCGGTCATGCGCAGCGGCACGGGGAAGGTGGAAGCTGTGCCCATGGAGGAATACCTCATGGGGTGTTTGGCGGCAGAAATGCCCGCGGAATACCACATCGAAGCCCTTAAGGCACAAGTGGTGGCCAGCCACACCTACGTGCGCTACAAGCTGGAAGTCGCCGGCGCGCAGCGGCTGAGCGACTCCGGCGCCAGCGACCAGGCCTATCTTTCGAAGCAGGAGCGGCAGAACCGTTTTGGCGTAATGTTTGAGGGTTATGAAGAAAAATTTGCGGCGGCGGTGCAGGCCGTGCAGAACGAAACCGTCACCTTTGACGACGTGCCCATTTTTGCGGCCTTCCACTCGCAAAATGGCGGCATGACCGAAAGTGCGGAAACGTATTGGGGCGACACGCTGGAGTATTTGCAAAGCACCAACAGCCCCGGCGACAAGCTCGCCCCAAACTACAGCGAAAGTGTAACCTTTACGCCGAAGGAAATTAAAAAGGCCTTGGCAGACGAGGAGGTTGTTTTGCGTGGCGACGAAACCCAATGGTTTGGCAAACCAAAACGCAGCAATGCCGGCACGGTGCGCACCATCGCCGTGGGCGGGCAAACCATTGCCGGGCCAAAACTGCGCACTTTGTTGGGTTTGCGCAGCGCCAACTTCACCATCGCCTACAAAGGCGGCAAGTTCGTCTTCACCTGCCTGGGGCACGGCCACGGCGTGGGCATGAGCCAATACGGCGCGGACTTCATGGCCCGTCAGGGCAGCGATTACCGCGAAATTTTGCGGCATTATTACGCCGGCTGCGACGTGAGCCGGGACCGCTAACCACCTGCTCTTGCAATTTTTGCGGTGCCGATCGGCCCCAAAAAACTGCCGCCGCGCAGCAACGCGCCGGGGCCTTTTTTGGGGCGGCAGGCGAATTTTTCACTTTTTCTCTTGCAAGCAACCCAAAAGCGTGTTATAGTTATAACAGACCTCCTTGCAAATCCGCTTGCCCCGGATTTTCGAGCTTGAGAAGGCCTAATCGTTGCAGCACCGAACCATACGACTTCATAACAGGAGGAAACACAGCTATGTATCACCTTGCATTTGACCAAAACCGGCCGTTGGATCTGGTGCTGCTGGGGCGGGCCGCCATCGACTTCAATCCTGTGGATTATTTTCAGACGCTGGCAGAAAGCACGACTTTTAAAAAATATTTGGGGGGCAGCCCGGCCAACATTGCCGTGGGGCTGGCGCGGTTGGGCAAAAAGTGCGGCTTTTTTTGCCGTGTGAGCGACGACCGCTTTGGTGAGTATGTCTTTGATGTGTTCAACCGCGAAGGCGTGGATACCAGCCGCATTCGCCGCTGCGTCAATGGCGAAAAATTGGGGCTTACTTTTACCGAGATCTTGAGCCGGGATGAGAGCAGCATCCTAATGTATCGCAACGACATTGCCGACCTGGCGCTGGCGCCCGGCGACATTGACGAAGACTATATTGCCAGCGCGAAGGCCCTGCTTATCAGCGGCACTGCCCTGGCAAAAAGCCCCAGCCGCGAGGCCGCGCTCAAGGCGGTGACCCTGGCGCAAAAGACAAACACCCCCATTGTGTTCGACATTGACTACCGTCCCTACAACTGGGCGAGCAACGACGAGAAGGCCATCTACTACGCCCGCGTGGCGGAAGCGGCGGACGTGATTTTGGGCAGCCGCGAGGAATTTGACCTGACGGAAGCGCTGCTGGGTCTGGATGGCACGGACGAAACCTCCGCTGCCTACTGGCAAGGCCAAAACGCCAAGATCGTCGTCATCAAGCACGGCAAGCAGGGCTCCACCGCCCACGTCGAAGGCGAGCAGTTCAGCATCAAGCCTTTTCCGGTGCAGACTCTCAAGAGTTTTGGCGGCGGCGACGGCTATGCGTCCTCCTTCCTCTTTGGCCTGCTGGAGGGTTGGGAACTCATCGACTGCCTGGAGCTCGGCAGTGCCTCGGCGTCTCTTTTGGTGGGCGCCCACGGCTGCAGCTGTTTTATGCCCACCCTCGACGAAGTTCGGGCCTACATCAAAAAATGCAAAGATGAATTTGGCGAAATGGTCGCCCGGGGCCTCTAATATTGGGGCAAAGATTCGCTGCGTTCCGGCATAGGCTCCGCAATAAAAAGCCCCCCTGTGTAGACGACACAGAGGGGTTTTGCTTATATTGCCTTTTTTGGCCGCTTTTTTGTTTTGCCGCGGACGCCGGGTTATTTCTCTTTTTTTGCAAACAAGTGCCGGAAAAATTGCACGATTGCCGGGAAACGTCTTTGAAGGAGCTTCACAATTTCTACCAGGGGGATGATTGTGAAGGCCAGGGCAACAGAAATGAAATATTCCTTCAGTGTGAAGTGCTGCGCAAAACCGAACACGTTGCGCGTGCCTTCAAAGCCCACCACAAGGGTGGTCATGGCAAGCGAGACCGCAAAGGAGGCCCACAGCCACCGGTTCGCGCCGCTTTTGCGCGTCATGGTGAAGATGCTGCCGCGTTGGCTGCGCATGTTGAAGGAGTGGAATGTTTCTGCCATGCTCATGGTGAGAAAGGCCATGGTTATGCCCTCGGCGCCGGTGACTTCGTCAAGGTTTGTGAAGTGCCATTCGCCGCTTTGCAAATATTCGCCAACAAAAAAAGCAATGAGCGTAAGAACAGTGACAAACACGCCCTGGTAGGCCAAGTCTGCGCCAAGACCGCCGGAAAACACGCCGTCCCGCGCTTTGCGGGGCTGCTGGCGCATGATATTGGGTTCCGGCTTTTCCATGCCAAGGGCCAACGCCGGGAAGCAGTCGGTCACAAGGTTGATCCACAGCAGGTGCACGGGCTTAAGGATGGTGATGCTCAGCAGCGAGGCGGTGAAGATGCTGAGTACTTCGCTCAAATTGCTGCTGAGCAGGAACTGAATGGCCTTGCGGATGTTGGTATAGATGCGCCGTCCCTCGCCCACGGCCGAAACAATGGTGGCAAAGTTGTCGTCGGCCAGCACCATATCGGCCACGTTCTTGGTCACATCTGTGCCGGTGATGCCCATGCCCACGCCAATGTCGGCGCTCTTGATGGACGGTGCGTCGTTTACGCCGTCGCCTGTCATGGCGGTCACCATGCCGCGCGCGCGCCACGCGTTCACAATGCGCACCTTGTGTTCTGGCTGCACCCGGGCATAGACCGCAAAGTCACTCACGGTTTTGGCAAACGTCTCGTCGTCAATTTGGTTCAGCTCCGCGCCCGTGATGGCTTTTTTGCCGTCGCCGAGAATCCCCAGTTCCGTGGCAATGGCAACGGCGGTGTCCTTATGGTCCCCGGTGATCATGATGGCGCGAATGCCCGCGCTGCGGCACTCAACAATGGCGCCCTTCACCTCGGGGCGCACAGGGTCAATCATGCCGGTGAGCCCCACAAAGCAAAGCCCCTGCTCCAACGTTTCGGGGCTGCAATCCTCGGGGGCTTCGACGTGTTCCCGCAGGGCACAGGCCAGCACACGCAGCGCTTTGTTGGCCATGCGTTTGTTTTCGCGCAGAATCGCCTCTTCATCCTGCGTGGTGATAGCCCGCACGCCCGTTGCCGTCAAAATTTGCGTGCAGCGCACAAGCACTTCGTCGGGCGCGCCCTTTGTGTATTGTGTGCAGGTGCCGCCGTTTTGGTGCACCGTGCTCATCATCTTGCGCATAGAATCGAAGGGCGCTTCGCCTACGCGGGGGAATTGCTCTTTTAGTTTTGGCTTGGGCAGACCAATGGCGTTGGCGTAGTTGACCAGGGCCACTTCGGTAGGTTCACCCACGCAGCCGCCGTCGGCGGTCAGCTCCGCGTCGGAACACAGCGCCATGCCACGCGCAAGCGCGTCTTCGTCGCCGTAGTGATCTACCACCGTCATCTTGTTTTGGGTGAGGGTGCCGGTTTTGTCGGAACAGATAATTTGGGCGCAGCCCAGGGTTTCGACAGCCGTGAGCTTGCGGATAATCGCCTTCTTCTTTGACATGTTTGTCACGCCGATAGAAAGCACGATGGTCACAACAGCCGCCAGCCCTTCGGGAATCGCCGCCACCGCAAGGCTTACCGCGATCATAAAAAAGCCGATGATTTCGCGAAAATCGGGCAGCTTGCCGTCTGTGAGCAGGCCGCGCACCAGCGCAAAGCCAAAGATGAACACACAAATGCCCAGCACCAGCCATGTGAGAATTTTGCTCAACTGGCTGAGCTTAATCTGCAGAGGTGTTTGGCCCTCCTCCGCTTTTTCAATGGCATCGGCAATTTTGCCCATTTCGGTTTCCATGCCCGTGGCCACAACAACGGCCTTGCCCCGCCCATAGGCCACGCTGGAGCCCATATAGACCATGTTTTTGCGGTCGCCCAGCGCCACGTCGCCGTTTTCGCCGCCAACAAGCTCTTTTGCGCGCTTGGTCACGGGCAAGCTTTCTCCCGTGAGGGCAGCTTCCTCAATTTTCATGCTGGCGCATTCAAAAACACGTGCGTCGGCGGGCACCGCGTCGCCCGCTTCCAGCATAATCACGTCGCCCACAACAAGGTCTTCGCTCTTAACATGCACCACGTCGCCGTCGCGCAGCACCTTAGAGGTCGCGGCACTCATTTCTTGCAGTGCCTCAATGGCGGCCTCGGCTTTGTTTTCTTGATACACCCCCAGCGCCGCGTTGATCAGCACCACGGCCAGAATAATCACCACATCCGCCGGGAACTGAAAATGCCCCGCTTCCACGCTTTCATAGATGCTCAACCCCGCCGAAACCGCCGCCGCCGCCAGCAGAATCAGAATCATCGGGTCCATCATCTGTGCAAAAAAGCGCTTGAGCAGCGACTTTTTTGCCGCTTGCCGCAGTTTGTTTTTGCCGTTTTGCTCCAGGCGCCGTGCAACCTCGTCGCCGCTAAGCCCCGCAAAGGCGCTTTGCACCCGTTCCATCACGTCTGCAATGGGCTCCAGATAATACCGCATTGTTTTTCCTCCAATTAAAAAATAAAAGACCTTTTGGCCCAGCGCATTGCCGTGCCAAAAGGTCTTGCTACGCAACACAATTGCGCCCGCGGCCAGCCGCATGCGCAGCGCACGCGACGGTTGTTGACTGGCGGGTGATAAGCTACTCCCCTTTTGTTGTTTAACCATTATAACAGAAAATCGTGGGGATGTCAAGAAAAAATTCGTGAAATTTGTGAATTGTTTGCCGTCTGTTGAATCGTGTCAACACGCCTTAGTAATCGAAGCTGTCGTAGGTGACGGTGACGGTGGCGGAGCCGGTGTTGTCTTTGTAGGAGGTGGAGCCGTTGAGGATCTTGATTTCTTTGATGGTGATCACTTGGTTATAGGAAGCGGTGATGGAAATGAACTTGCCCTCGCCGTCGAATTTGGCGGTGAACTTCACTTGGCTGGTGGCTTCCGAAATATCGATGGGGTCGGCGCTGATGAAGGACAGCTGGCTTTTGACCATGCCAAACACCCGCTCGGCGCTCATGTGGTCATAAACGATGGCGCCCACGTCGGTGGCCACGTTTAGTGGGCCTTTGTCGATAGGCGAATTGCCGCTGATGCCGCTGGAAAGAAATTTTTTCTCTTGGCGGGTGTTGCCGTCGTTCACGTTGAGCGTCACAGTCCAGTCGCTGCCTTTGGCGCCGGCGTAGCTTACGCTTTTGAGGTCGCCCATGCCCCAGGTGCTGGCCTTGATGAGGTTGGTGCTATCGCCTTTGTGGGCGGTGGCGGCCTGCACGCCCTTGCCCAGCATGGCGTTGAGCTGCGTGGAAAGATACGTGTCGGGGTCGCCCACATACATGCGGATGAGTGCGTCCATGTTGGCGGGGATCCCCCAATTTTCAAGATTAGTTAAGCTTGGGTCAAAATTCCAGTCTTTGTAGGTGACTTTGTAGCTTTTGTTGAACCCCACTTTTTGGTTGATAACGCCGGAAACGGCGCTATTGAAGGCACGCAGCGCCTCGTCGTTGCTGCCGATTGTGATGGGATTGGCGTAATATTTTGTGGTTGTGGTGCTTTTTTTTGTGGTGCTGGTTTTTGTTGCGGGTTTTTGCGTGGCCGCCGGGGTGCTGGGCACGGGCGCTTTGGTGGGCACCGTCACGGACGCGGCGCTGACTTTGGTTTTGCCCTGCGGGGTGGTCACATATACATAGCTGATGATCGTTTCGGGCGGCACGGTGGCGACGGGGATGGCGGGCGTCTGCGACAGGCTCACCGGGGCTTCGGTTGTGGTGAGCGCAAAGGAATCTGTGCTGCTTGGCGGCGTGGCGCTGGTGGTTTCTATGGCTGAGGCGGTGGTCGACGCGGTTTTGCCGCCGGTTTGCCTGCCGGCCACTTCGTTGGTCTTGGGGCCGCAGCCAAACGCCAGTGCCGCCAGCAACAGCGCCGCCAGGATGATTGCAATGCTTTTTTTCATAACTACTTCTCCTCCTACGAATTCTATGTAAAGTATAACACAAATTTAGGGAATCTTAATTCTAAAACAGAAATAACAATATTTTTCCACTAGCTGCGGCATCCTCTTTGCCGGGCGCCACCCCGCGCGGCGGCGTCTTTCTTGAAAGGCGAAAATCCTCGGACGCTTTTTCGCATGCAATGAATATAAAAAATTCTCCACTTTGGCAGGATTATTACTTGCAAAACCTGTCATGATGTGGTATGATTATTTAATATTTATATTTTTTGTAAGGAGGAATCAGCTATGGGGAGTATTAGCGAACGGGCGAAGGACAAGTTTGGCAAAGAAGGTCTGACGTTTGACGATGTGCTGCTGGTGCCGGACGAGAGCGAATTTTTGCCCAAGGATGCGGATATCAGCACCAATTTGAGCCGGAAGCTGCGGCTGAACACGCCAATCCTCACTGCCGCCATGGACACCGTGACAGAAGCGCGCATGGCCATTGCCGTTGCCAGGGAGGGCGGCATTGGGGTGATCCACAAGAACATGACCATTGAGCGGCAGGCCAGCGAAGTGGACCGGGTGAAGCGCAGCGAAAACGGGGTGATTGTCAACCCCTTCTTTTTGGCACCCGAAAACATGGTGCGCGAGGCCGACGCGCTGATGGGACGCTACAAAATTTCGGGCGTGCCAATTTGCCGCGAGGGCAAGCTGGTGGGGATTATCACGAACCGCGACTTGCGTTTCCTCGAGAATTTCGATATCCCCATTGCCGACGTGATGACACGAGAGAACCTGGTGACAGCGCCTATCAACACCAATTTGGAGCAGGCCAAAGCGATTTTGATGAAGCACAAGATTGAAAAGCTGCCCCTGGTGGATGACGAAGGGCAGCTGAAGGGTCTAATCACCATCAAAGACATTGAAAAGAGCACCCAGTACCCCAATTCGGCGCGTGACGGCGGCGGGCGGCTGCTGTGCGCGGCAGCGCTGGGTGTTACGGGCGATATGCTGGAGCGGGCGGCGGCGCTGGCAGAACACGGCGTGGACGCGTTTGTGCTCGACAGTGCCCACGGGCACAGCTGCAACATCCTTGCCGCCATTCAAAAAGTGAAGGCCGCGCACCCGGACATAACACTGGTGGCGGGCAATGTGGCCACCGCCGAGGGCACAAAGGCGCTCATTGCGTCAGGCGCCGACACGGTGAAGGTGGGCATTGGGCCGGGCAGCATTTGCACAACGCGGGTGGTGGCGGGCATCGGCGTGCCGCAAATCACTGCGATTTATGAAAGCGCCAACGCTGCCGCGCCCTTTGGCGTGCCGGTGATTGCCGACGGCGGGATCAAATATTCCGGCGAAATTGTGAAAGCCCTTGCAGCGGGCGCGAGCTGCGTGATGGTGGGCAGCCTTGTGGCCGGCTGCGAAGAAAGCCCCGGCGAAACAGAAATTTATCAGGGACGGCAATTCAAAGTCTATCGCGGCATGGGTTCCATCGGCGCCATGACACAAGCCTACGGCTCCGGCGATCGGTATTTTCAGGAAAGCGGGCGCAAGCTGGTGCCCGAAGGCATCGAGGGTCGCGTACCCTACA
>JAITBA010000149.1 GCA_031283835.1 Oscillospiraceae bacterium | reverse complement strand
GATATTATAAAGGAAATCCGCCCCGTCGTTATATACCTCAATGGTATAGGTAATCGTGTCGTTTTCGTGCACCAGCGTGCCGGGGGTCGGGTTGCTGGTCTTGGTGGCCTTCAGGCTGCCGCTGTGCTGATAATGCTCTGTTTCGTTGGTGGGCACGTTGTTCACCGTGGCAATGTTTTTAAAGGTGCGTTCCTTCACACCCGCGGGCATCTTGTCCACTTTGCCCTCAAACGAAACCACAATGCTTTCGCCCGGCAGCAAGCCGCGCACTTCGTTCGCCAGGTTCCAGGTGAACTCGTAACGGTTGTTGCCCTGTTTGGTTTGGCCAATGTTTGTCGAAACCACGTTTACTTCAACGTTGTTTGGCTGGGTAACCCCGGTGGTCAATGCGCAGCTCGCGTCAAAAACCAGGTCGTCGGGCAGTTGGTCGCGAATCGTCACCACGTGCAGCGGGTCGTTGCCCGTGTTCTTCACAGTGATGGTGTACTTGATCTTGTCGCCAACAGTGCTGCTCTTCCATTCATAAACCGTGCTGCCCGTGGGCGGCTCCGCCTTCTTCGATATTTCCAGCGTGCCGCGCTTTTGCACGTGTGTCACGGTGTTTGTTTGAAAATCGTCTACGCGCGCCGTGTTTTCAATCAGGCGCTCCGGCTCTTCGGGGCCGTTTGCGTCCAGGCGGTTTACGGTTACCTGGAAGGTCAATACCGCTTTCTGCTTCGATGCCAGCGCGGAGATCGTCCACACGGCGGCGTCCACGCCTTCGCTGGCGCCCCACGCCGGCGTAATGCTCTGCGCCACGCCGTTGGTAGAAACGGGGCTAAACACCCCTGTGGGCGTGCCGCGTCTGGTGGTGCCGGCAGGCACTTTGTCAACCACGGGGATATTATACAGATAATCCGCCCCGTCGTTATACACTTCGATGGTATACGTGATCACGCCGTTCTCGTGCACCAAAGCGCCCGGCACGGGGTTACTGGTCTTTGTGGCCTTCAGGCTGCCGCTGTGCTGATAATGCTCGGTTTCGTTGGTGGGCACATCATTCACAGTCGCCACGTTTCTAAAGGTGCGCTCCTTCACGCCCGCGGGCATCTCGTCCACCTTGCCCTGGAACGAAACGACAATGCTTTCGTGGGGGAGCAGACCGCGCGTGGGGTTGCTCAGCACCCACGTGAACTCAATGCGCTGGTTGCCCTGCTTGGTGGTGCCAATCGTCCGCTGCGAAGCTGTTACGCCCACGCCGTCGGGCTGGGTAGCCCCGGTGGTCAGTGTGCAGCTCGCGTCAAAAATCAGGTCGTCCGGCAAGATGTCTTTAATCACCACTTCGTGCAGCGGGTCGTTGCCGTTGTTTTTCACCGCAATAGTATAGGTGATCTTGTCGCCCACCGTGGCGCTCTTCCACTCATAGACCGTGCTGCCCGTGGGCGGGTTCGCGGTCTTGTTGACGCGCAGCGTGCCGTTCTTTTGTGGGTGCACCGTGTGGTTGGTTTCTTTGCCCCACACAATAGCCACGTTGTCAATCACGCGGTCTGTTTCGTTGTCGTCCATCGCGTCCACAATCACGTCAAAGCTGAGCGTAACCTTTTGCCCCGCAAACAGCTTCGTAATCGTCCAGTCGATGGTGTTGCCCGTCAGCGTGCCCGCGGCCGTGCCGTTGCCGCCCGGTTCGGGCTTGGGCGCCGTGCCAAACGCGCTGGCCAAAACCCTGGCGTTCTTCACGCCCACAGGCAGCGTGTCTCTCACGGGGATATCATACAACGTTTCTGCGCCGTCATTGGTCACGTCAATAAAATACGTGATCCTCCCGTTTTCGTGCACCGTGGTGCCGCTCACCGGGTCGGCGCGCTTGGCGGTGGCAAGGTGACCGGGGTGTTGGGTGTGCACGGTTTCGTTGGTGCCCTGCCCGTTCACCCACGCAATGTTGCGGAACTCCCGCGGCGTGCTCATGCCGTCGGGCATTTCGCTCACCTTGGCCTCAAACCACACGCTTGTCCTGGTCATTGGCGCCAATTCCGCAATCACCCATGTGAATTCATAACGATCGTTGCCGTTTTTCGTCTGCCCGTTCCTCGAAGCATCCCCGCCGTAGCTGATGCTGTTTGTATAAATCAGGTCGTCCGGCAGCGAATCGGTTACAACAATGCTTTTTGCGGGTTCTTGCCCTGTGTTGCTCACTTCAATAATAAAGCGAATGGTTTGCCCGTCATAGACCGTCGCGCCCGTGGCGGGCACGCTCTTCTTCACGCCAACAACATTGGCCGACCCAACATAGTGCTCGGTTTCGTTGGTGTTCCAGTCGTCCACTTGCCCCATGTTTTTAATTTCACGGAACTCCCACCCGTCGGGCAGGTCGTCCACTCTCACAGTGAACTCAAACTTAAACTCTTCGCCCGGCTCCAGCTTTGGAACCGTCCATGTCAGCGTTCCGGTTTTTGCGCCCGCGCCCGCCCCGGCATAGCTGCTCGTGGAGCCTTTGTTGCCGCTAGGCGCCGCGGGGGTTGTCCTCAAGGTGGTCCCCTGCGGAATCTGGTCGCGCACCGTTGTGGTTTCGTTGATCTTATCAACGCCGTTATTATACACCCAAATGGTGTAGGTAATATCGCTGCCCACCTTCACAATGCCACCGGTGGGCGGCACCGAAGTCTTCGAAAAATTCAGCGTGCCGCCATAGACATAATGCTGCGTGTCGTTGCCGGGGATGCCATTGAGATAGACCCGGTTGTTCAGCTCGCGCATGGCCATGGCCTTGGGCAGCGGGTCCACCGTCACCCGGAAGGTGATAACGGTTTTGCCGCGCCCGCTCGCGGCGCCGGCGCCGGCACCGCTGCCGCCCGTGCCTGTGCCGCTCCCGTCGTTTGCGGCAGTCACGTCAATGTTGTTCCATTCCAGCTCGGCCACGCGATCATTGCCGTTGCTGTCTTTGCCCATAACAACCCTGGTGGGCGCGGGGTTCGCGCTGCCCGCCACATAGGTCGTGCCGTCGGGGATCGTGTCGCGCACCAGGTTGCCCTTGCTGTCCTGGCCGCCGGCGTTATAGACCGTCAGCGTGTATTCAATTTCCTGCCCCTGCTCCACCACCGAACCATGCGGAGGCTTGGCCTCCTTCACAATAGTGATATCCGCCGGGCACTGAATATGCGTCACATTCCAGTTTTGAATCAAGCGGGTGCACTCGTCCAGACCCATGTCGAGCACTTCAACTTCCACCCACAGGTCATAATACCGCTCCGCCCCGGTTTCCACCAGGGGAATCACCCACTTCACAGTGCCGCCTTTGGGGCCGGTCGGGCGCTGCACCACAGCGCCGTCGCCGCCCGCGTCCACAAAGCGCACATAATCCGAAAGCGTGTCTTCCACCGGATAATTGTTGGACACGCCAAGGCCCGAGTTGGTCACACGGATGTTGTAGCGGATATGGGCACCCGCCTTCACCGCCGTGCCCGCGGGCGGAGAAACGGCGGTCTTTTCTTTTTCAATCACCGCCGGGTCAATTTTAAATTGAATGATATAGTACCGGTCGGGGTCCACGGTCGGTACTTCAATACAGGTCTGGTTCGGTTCGTCGCAGTAATACGTAACCGTTGTGCCCGTGCCGTTGTGCTTCAGCACAAAGGTATAGGTCTCTTGCGTAGGATTGAAAATTTGGAATTTTCGCGGGTTGCTTTCCGTATATCTGCCAATGTCTGTGGACGGATATATCTGCTGCAGCCCGGTGACGTTGTTCAGGTCCGGCAGGTCGCGGTAGGCCGTGGCCACTTCGCCCGGGCCATACTGCGCCTGTTCAAACGTCATCTGGTAGCGCCCATAAATACGCGTATACGCGTCGTCCGGAATGATTCCGGCCGGGCGCTGCGGCTCCACCAGCTGGTATTCCGGCGTGGCGTTATAATCCGGGTCGCTCTCGGCAAGCTTTGCTTGCACGGCGCCCAGCGCGCCTTTAAAAGCGCTTTCATCGGCACCGCTGCCGGTGTCCGCGCCGCCCTGCCCCGCGCCCGAAGCATTGTTCCACATGCTGGCAAGGTCTTTCAGCGGGTCTTGCAAACCGCGCAGCGCCCACCCAAAACGTGTGAGTGTCATGCCGCTCATGGTCTGCGACGCCGCCCAAAACATGAGTGCCTGCGCATCCGTAATCGGCCGCGGCGCGCTCGTGGATTTCGTGCGCTTGTGCGCGCGATCACTGGTGCCCTTGGGGTTGTGGTCTGTCGCGTCGTCCTTCGAATCCAGATAACCCGGATAAGCGTTGTAAGGAGGCGTGTTCGCCGGGTTCGCGCTCGGCCCGTTCGGCAGCTCACTAAACTTCTTGCCAAACGCCGCGCCGCCGTCCACGCACCAAATCGGCGTACCGTCCTCTGTCCACTTCTGATACGCAGTATCTTCGTATGTCCAAATGGTTCCCCACGCGAAGGAGCTTGCGAGAATCGTGGACACCTGGCCCAGAATCATCGCCAGCACCAGCAGCAGCGCAAGCACTGCGCTTTTGGCCTTGATCTTGCTCGTGATTGTTTTTTCTTTCATTTTTTCTTGTGCCTTCCTTTCTTTTCTTGGGAAAAGAATTTAACCATCTTCATCTATATAAACTCCCCGCGGGGTCGTTACCCGGGAAAATCAAACGAATATATCGCCGCTCCAGGCGGCGGGCATTTGCGGGTCGGGGTTTTTTGTTGCGTTCGCCACGTCAATCTCTTCCCCCGCGCGCACCGCCCGCGCAAACAGCACCAGGCGCGCGCCCAAAAACTCATATGTGCATGTGGTCAAGCTCAGCAGCTGGTCGCCAAACCGCACGTCAACCCCTGTTTGATAGATGCTGCGTCTTTGCACCGCTTGCGCAAAGGCTTCCAGTTCTTCCGGCGCATCCAGGTTCGTGTTGCGCCAGTCAAAAAAGTTGCCATTGTCTTGCGCCGCCTCCGCATTGAGGATCGTCACCGCAAAAATCACATATTGCCGTTCTTCAAAGAGCGAGCTGAACGTGAATTTGGCGTTTTTTTTATAAAATTCCAGGTTGCGATACTTCTTCACCTGGCCAAACATGGCGCCGCTCTTGGTTTCGTGGCCATAGATGCTCAAGTTGTTGCTGGTGCCGTTGGGCGTTAACACGTCCCGGCAGTCAAAAAAGAGCGTGCCATAACGGCTATATGCTTTCTCAAAATTGCGCCGCAGATAGTAGTCGTTGTCCTTGCCCAGCACCACGGGCAAATCCACCTGCACGCCCGGCACCGTGAGCCAACCGGCAATGTCGCTGTTCTTGGCAAAAAGCCCCGCAAACCGCGCCAGCATGCCGCCGCTGCCATAGGAGGCAGTTTCGTGCCCCCCCGCGTCGTCCTGTGTTTCTTCCCTGTGATACAGTTGGGCCGTGTAGCCCTCCAGTTTTGCCTGCTTGCCGCTTTCCATCTGATAAAACAGCAAATACACCCCGCTGACCACCCCCGCCAGTGCCGCCGTAACCAGCACAACCCCCAGCGCAATACGAAGCTTTTTCAGGGCTTTCGCCGTTCGCTTTGCCGTCTCCGGCAAGGGCGCGCTTTCCTGCTCTTTCTCTTCGTCCTGCCGCCGCCAGGGGTTGGGTGCCGCAGGTGCGGCGCGGGGCGCGCTTTCCTGCTCTTTCTCTTCGTCCTGCCGCTGCCAGGGGTTGGGTGCCGCAGGTGCGGCGCGGGGCGCGCTTTCCTGCTCTTTCTCTTCGTCCTGCCGCGGCAAGTTTGGTGCCGCAGGTGCGGCGCGGGGCGCGCTTTCCTGCTCTTTCTCTTCGTCCTGCCGCCACAAGTTTGGTGCCAAAGGTGCGGCGCGGGGCGGGGCCTGTGCCCGCCGCTGCCAGGGGTTGGCTTCGGCTGTGTTGAGCCGCTTGCCTAAGTAGCTGAGCATGGTGTCGGCCTGCGCCGCCTGCCCAGAAATCACATACACCGTTTTGCTGCCAACCGAAAATTCCGCTCCCAGCACCTGGGGGCCGTCCTTCACCCATCGAAACCGCACGTCGGCCTCGCTCACGCCGGTAGCAATCGCGATGCTTTCGCAAAGCGTCGCCATCCCCGGCAGTGCCGCGCCGTCAAACCCGCCCACCAGCAACACAACCGGCACGCGCACAAGCGCAAAGCCGAGCCGCGCCCCCAGTGCGCCCTCCATGTGCACCGTCTCCGCCCGGCACCGCCGCGGCAGCAACAGATCCAACGAAGGAAGCGGCGTGCTTCCCAACACAAGAATCGGAATTTCCGCAGGCTGCGGAGCAGACGGCAAATAAGCCGCCCTCATCGCGCTGCTTTCCATTGTTTTTTTGAGCTCCTTTGTTTTTCACGTCCGTCGTTTTTCTTTGGGTAGAATGAAATTCCCAACAGTGTGAACCAATTATAAGAATTCAGCTTGTCAAAGTCAAGGCAATCAATGTGAGTTTCTTTCGAATTTCATAGACTTTTCATAATAAAAAATATTTTTCCCGTTTTTTTCCGCTTCATTGCACAATTTCTTGCACTTTTTGGGCATTTTCTGTTTCGCTAATTCGTTACAGCCGAAGTTTTTTTTGCAGTCAACCTTTCACGCCGCATTAAAGTGTGATGAAAAGGATTCGAGAAATAAATTTTGTCATTTTTTATGTAACCGCTTGCAATCATTTTTGATTTCTGTTATACTACCTAATGAATAAAGGGGAGGAGATCGTATTGCGCACAAGACAACAGGCCCTGGGGGACCGCAACATTATTGGCGCACGGGTGGAGCAACGCCGTCGCGAGCTGCATATCAAGCAAAAAGACCTGCTCACGCAGCTGCAAATTAACGGTGTCGATTTAAACGCTTCCGGCCTTTCAAAGCTGGAAGGCCAATACCGCCTCGTCACCGACATGGAGCTTAAGTGCATCGCCCAGGCCCTCGACGTAAGCGTTAACTGGCTGCTCAACATCTAAGAACCCGTATGCGTCGCCTGCACCGCTCCAATCTCAAGCGGATTTTTTGCCGGAATACTTGCGTGTTCCAAAAAAACAAAAATCTACCGGAAGACGCGCGCTAAGCAGGCACGAACACAGGTCCCCAAGGCCACCGTAACGTTTCGCCGCAAGGCCCCTGCCCTCGGTGCGGCAGGGGTCTTCACTATTCTCAAACCACGCTTGCGGGTGCCTTTTCTGCCAAAATCATCCACAAAAAAACACGTCCGGCACCCCTGTCCCTTCCGTGCATATACTGAATATGAAAGCAAACCGTCTGTTTTCATCCCTGATTATGGAATTTCCTTTTCACACTAAAGTCATAATTGGGTAACATTGTGAAACAATGAAAAGATTTCTCAACTTTTTCTCAAATTCACATTGCATTAGGAGCAATTATTATGTATAATAGACTTGCCAATCCCGTCCAACGTGGGGCGCAACCCGTCGTTTTTGGAGGTGACTGACATGGAAGCTTATCTTGACAACAGCGCAACCACCCCGCCGTGCCGCGAAGCCACCGAAGCCATGCAGGAGGCGCTGACCCACCTGTGGGGCAACCCTTCGTCGCTGCACCAGGCGGGTCTTGCGGCCGAACATCTGCTGCAAGACGCGCGGGCGCTGGTGGCCGCCAGCCTTTCTGCCAAGCCCGACGAAATCACCTTCACCTCTGGCGGCACCGAGGCCAACAACCTGGCGTTGTTTGGCGCGGCGGCGGCGCGGCGGCGGCGCGGGCGGCGCATTGTCATCTCCGCCGTCGAACATTCTAGCATTGCCGAAAGCGCGGCCGAACTGCAAACCCGCGGGTTCGAAGTCGTCTACCTTGGCGTAGACAGCAAGGGTCGGGTCTCGGAACAAGAACTGGCGCGCGCCATCAATGCCGAAACCATCCTGGTCAGCCTTATGGCGGTGAACAACGAGGTCGGCTCGCTGCAACCCGTCGATTCCCTTCGCCGCGCGGTGCGCTACGCGGGCGCGCCCGCCCTCATCCACTGCGACGCTGTGCAGGCCTACGGCAAGCTCGCTCTGGCCCCCCAGCACATGGGTGTCGACCTCCTAACAGTCAGCTCGCACAAAATTCACGGCCCCAAGGGCGCGGGCGCGCTCTATATCCGCAAAGGCGTCAAGCTGCAGCCCATTTTGTTCGGCGGCTCGCAAGAAGGCAAGCTGCGCCCCGGCACCGAGGCCATGCCCGCCATTGCCGGGTTCGCCGCCGCGGCAAAAGCCTTGCCCAACCCCCAGCAAGCCCTCGCCTACGTCGGCACCCTGCGCGAGCGTCTGGTGGCCGGCCTGCAAACCATCAAAGGCGTTCGCATCAACTCCCCCGCCGATTCCTTAGCCTACCTGACCAACATCTCTGTGCCCGGGCTCATGAGCGAAACCCTGCTCAACTTCCTTTCGGCCCGCGGTGTCTATGTATCCGCCGGTTCCGCCTGCGCAAAGGGCAAAAAAAGCCGCGTGCTGCAAGCCATGGGTCTTGGCGAGCCCGAAATCAACGGCGCTCTGCGCATCAGCCTTTCCCGCTACACCACCTGCGACGAAATCGACGCCTTTCTCTTCGCCCTCACCGAAGCGCGGCACACGCTGGCGCACACCTAAAAAAGAGGAGCGAGAAAGGAATTTGAACGAAACACACCGAGGAATCCACATGAACGAAGTCCTGCTTATCAAAGCCGGTGAGTTGGTGCTCAAGGGGCTCAACCGCCGCACATTCGAAGACCAGCTCCTAAAGAATCTGCGGCGGGCCTTGCGCCCTCTTGGCCCCTGGCAATACCACTGGTCACAGTCCACCCTCCAGGCCATTCCGGGCGCGCCTTCTGTCAACATGGCCGCCGCCGCCGAAAAAACCGGCAAGGTCTTCGGCATTGCCGGCTATTCCCGGGCGCTGCGCCTGCCAAAAGACATGACCACCCTCCTTGCCGCCGCCCCCTCCTACCTAAGCGACGCGCTCCGTTTTGCCCGCACGTTCAAGTGCGAGGCCAAGCGTTCCGACAAACGCTTTCCCCTCCGGTCGCCGCAAATCTGCGAAGAGATGGGCGAAGTGCTGTGCAACGCCTTCCCGCACCTGCGCGTAGATGTGCGTCAGCCCGACGTCACCATACATATCGAGATCCGCGACCAGTACGCCTTTCTTCACGCCGGCCAGTTGCGGGGGGCAGGCGGGCTGCCGGTGGGCACGGCGGGCGAGGCTGTGCTGCTCATTTCCGGCGGCATCGACAGCCCTGTGGCCGCCTGGATGATGGCCCGCAGGGGTCTGCGGCTCACAGCGGTGCACTTTGCTTCCCCGCCCTACACCAGCCCCCGCGCCGAAGAAAAAGTGCACAAGCTGCTTGCCGCCGTGGCGGGCTACGCCGGGCGCGTGCGCCTGTTTGTTGTGCCCTTCACCGCCTTCCAGGAGCAGATCCGCGAACGCTGCCCCGAAGACCTCTTTACTCTGGTGATGCGGCGAGCCATGATGCGCATTGCGGAACAAATTGCCCTGCGCGAAAACTGCGGTGCGCTCATCACCGGCGAAAGCCTGGGCCAGGTGGCCAGCCAAACCCTGCAGGCCCTCGCCTGCACCAACAGCGCGCTAACCCTCCCCGTTTTCCGCCCGCTTGTTGGCATGGATAAAAACGAAACCATCGAAATCGCCCGCAAAATCGAAACCTTCGAGATTTCCGTTTTGCCCTACGAAGATTGCTGCACCGTTTTTACCCCGCGCCACCCCCGCACCAAACCAAAGCTTTCCATGCTCACCCAAGCCGAACAATCCCTCGATTGGGACATACTACTGGCAGACGCCCTCAAAGGCGCGCAATTTCTTTCCATCGAAGCGGAAGGGGTGCAGCCATGCAAGCGCGAGAGCTAAAAATTTGCGAAATCCTCACCGTGGGCACAGAGTTGCTTTTGGGCGAAATCCTCAACACCAACGCGCGTTTTCTTTGCAAAGAACTGGCCGCCATGGGCATTGGCGTGCAACGCGTCCTCACCGTGGGAGACAACCCCGCACGGCTCCGCGAAGATTTTTTGCAGGCGCTCGGCCGCAGCGACATCGTCCTGTGCAGCGGCGGTCTTGGCCCCACGCCCGACGATTTGACCAAAGAGGTCGTCTGCGAAGCCCTGGGTCTGCCGCTTGCCGAAGACGCCGCGCAGCGGCAGGCAATCAAAGCTTTCTTCGCCCGGCACGGGGCCCCCTGCTCCAACAACAACTTCAAGCAAGCCCTCGTGCCGCAAGGCTGCACCGTTCTTTACAATGAAAACGGCACCGCCCCCGGCTGCTGCCTCCGCACAGACGAAGGCAAAATTGTGGCCCTGCTGCCCGGCCCCCCGCGTGAGCTGCAGCCCATGTTCATCGGGGCGCTGCGCCCGCTCCTGCGCGGCAAATCTTCCGGCGCAATTGTGTCGCACCACCTGCGCACCTACGGCATTGGCGAAAGCCGCCTGGCGGCGCTGGCGGCCCCTTGGCTTGCGTGCCAAAACCCCACCGTGGCCCCCTACGCCAAAGACGGCGAGGCCTACCTGCGCATAACCGCGGCGGCCCCCACAAACGAAGCGGCCGAAGCCCTGTGCGCTCCCGTGCTGGCCGAACTGCAAAATTTGCTCAAAGCGTTCGTCTATTCTGTCGACAAAAACTTAAGCGCCTCTGTTTTGCATCTGCTAAAAAGCCAAGCAAAAACCATTTCGTTTGCCGAAAGCTGCACCGGCGGCGCGGTGGCCAAAAGCCTGACCGATCTACCCGGCGCGTCCGAAGTGTTTGGCTATGGCTTTGTCTGCTACGCCAACGAAGCCAAACAGCGTCTGCTGGGCGTTGCGCCCACAACGCTTGCCACCCACGGCGCGGTGAGCGCGGAATGTGCCGAGGCCATGGCACACGGCGCGCGCGCGCAATCCGGGGCCGATCTCGCCGTGTCTGTCACCGGCGTTGCCGGGCCAAGCGCCCAAGGCACAAACAAACCGGCCGGCCTGGTTTATCTTGCCGCAACAAATGGCAACCAAACGCTGCACCGGCAGCTCAACACCGGCCGCGACGACCGCGACTACAACCGCACCGTCGCCACAAAAGCCGCGTTGCACCTCGCCTGGCAGCTGCTAACGATATCTTGAAGGAGGAGATTTTTGAATGGACGACAACAATTTTTGGCAGCCGGAATCGGAAGACGTGCTCAACGCGGTGGAGGCGGTGTTCGAACCCTCGCGGCGCAAGCGTAATTTTTTCGAGTCCAACATAATCCCCCTGCGCAGCGACACCCGCAAAGAGCGGCGGCGCAAAATCATCTTCGATTTTCTGCTGGTCGTCATGTTCTGCTGCGTGCTGGTGCTCCTGTGGGTGCTGGTCTACGACCCCTGGCAGGCCAACAAAAAAGAAAACAACCTAATCAACATCATGAACCCGCCCGCCACCAGCGCCGTCGCCCCCTCCCCCGGCCAAGAACCGCAAACCGCGCCGCCCACCGAAGTGCGCTATAGCTTCGAAAAGCTTCTGGCCATCAATTCCGATTGCATTGGCTGGCTCAGCGCGCCGGGTGCCGGCATCGACTTGCCCGTTGTGCAAACCAAAAACAACAACTACTATCTCTACCGCAATTTTTATTTGCAGCGCTCACGCTACGGCAATCCCTTCATGGATTGCGACAATACGCTTTCCCCCATGAGCACCAACCTAATCATCTATGGCCACAACATGAATAACAACGGCAAAATTTTTGCCAACCTCACCCGCTACCAAAAAGCGTCAACCGTGGCCAACAACCCCCTCATCACCCTCCTCACGCCCGACGGCGGCGCCTACTACTACAAAATTTTTGCGGTAATCGACATCAACGGCAACCCAAAAGACGACAATGGCTACGTCTTTCAGGCCAACACGCGCGAATTCGTCTCCGAAAAAAGCTTTAACGGCTTCATCGCACAGCTCAAGCAGCGCAGCTACGTCAACACCGGTGTCGATATCAAATACGGAGACAAGCTGCTTTCGCTGCAAACCTGTCTCTACAACTTCAAAGAGGAATACCTCTACGTGGTCGGCCGCCTGGTGCGCCCCGGCGAAAGCCCAACGGTCGACGCCAGCCAAGTCGTCAAAAACCCCAATCCACGTGTCGCACAGGCGCTTTATGACGATTGGGGCCTGCGCAACCCCTTCAAAAACGCCGCGCGGTGGGATAATAACTAACGCAACAAAAACGGCCAAAAAAGGTTCTTAGGGGAATCAAAAAGGAGAAAAAACAGGAGACAACCAAAACGATTCAGCCTTTTTCCACAAAGACTGAATATATGAAGTTTAAAGAAAAGAAGGACATCTCATGAAAAGCGCACAAGTATTCGCTCTGCCCGGCAACACGGGGCAGGCCGCGTTATGCCGCCTGCAAACCGCCTTTGCGGATTTGTTTCCAACGCTCCCAACCCCTGTTGTATCCGAAACCCCCGCACAGCTGCTCCGCCAGCTGGCCGACCATCTATGTCGCGGCAACGTGTTCATTGTCACAGCCGAAGCCGGGCAATTCCATGCCCTAAAAACCACCATGCTAAGCGCGCTGGGCTTTCAATCCTACGAGCGCTCGCAGGTGCTGCACCTGCAAGCAGAGCGCTGCCCCGCAGACGCCGCTTTTCCGGCCAGCGCGTCACTGTTTCTCACCGCCGCCGGGCGCTGCAACGGCTTCGCCCTGCGGTCCGGGCAGCAAGATCTGCTCTACCTCCCCCTGCACGAAGATCTGCTCGACGAGCTGCTGCCCCAGGCCACGGCCTACCTGCGCAGCCGACAAAAAGCCAAGGCCGCCCCTCCCCTCGCGCCCGAGGCAAAAACCGATGTGGAACTGCGGCTGCGGCAGTTGGGCGGGCGCGTCTTTTCAGACATCAACCCCATCGAACCCACCTCCATCATGCCCTTCCCCACCGCCGAGGAAGAGTACTTCGGCAGCCTTGGCAGCCGGCCGCCACGCAAGCAACCACAGCCCGATGCCCAAACCGCCGCGTTGTTGGCACGCGCCGCAGAGCATGTCGCCTGGCTCAACACCCGGCGCGAACGCCTGGCGCTGCTGGTTTCGCCCGTGTGGCAGGGCATTGCCGCCCTATCCGGGCAAAAAATCCACATCACGGCCCCCCCAAGAGCCTCTATGCGCACCCTGCGCGAGGCCCTAGACCTGGCCGCCGCCCGCCTGCAAAAAGGCAGCGACGATTGGTGTGCCGTGGTTTCTGCCCCCATGCCCGGCCCCGAACCCAACAGCGTGCGGGTCATTCTTGCCCTGCACGGCCCCAGCGATTATGCCCGCGTGCGCGAACTGCACTGGAACCCCGAAGAAGCGCTGGGCAAATCGCCCGCCAACTTCCAGCCCGTCGTGGCCGAAGCCGTGCTGGCGCTCCTGTGCGATTCCGTTGGCACCGCCTGCATGCCCTCGCAGGCCGCGCACCTTGTGGCCGCACCGCACGCCCCCGCAAAAACCATCGCCAAAGCCCCCGTCGCGGCACTCCCGCGGCGCCGGGGCCGCGCCCTCGCGGCGGTTGCCCTGCTAACAAACCTGTCCCTCTTTTTTCAGGGTGCCCACACACAGGCCGCCGATTTACCGCCCGCAACAGATGCCCTGCGTCAATAACCAAAATCCCAAAACTCGCCCCCCGCCCTCAAAAGCGGGGGCTTTTTTGCAGGCACACAAAAAATTTTTTCAATCCACACACAATCCATACATTTCTTTGGTACGATAACAATAGACAAGAAAAACCCGATCAAAGGAGGACGGTTCCAATGGAATCTGGCATAAAAACAAAGCGGATAAAAATTGGCGGCATGACCTGTGTCAACTGTCAAAACAAAATTGAGCGGAAGCTGCGGAACGCTGCGGGCGTAAAAAATGTCACCGTGAGCTACAGCGCGGGAACAGCGGATATTGCCTATGATACGGACATTATTTCGCAAAAAGATATAACCGCTATCATCGAAAAACTGGGGTATCAAGTGCTGGCTGAGGACAAAAACCCGGCGTCCAACGTCGGCCGCGTGGTTGGAATTTTGGGAATCATTGTTTCGCTGTATGTTCTGCTGTCACAATTTGGCATTCTCAATCTGCTTGTGCCAAACCAACTGGCCGACACCAAAATGACCCGCGCCGGGCTGGCAGGTTATGGCATGCTGTTTGTCATCGGGCTAATCACTTCACTCCATTGCATCGCCATGTGCGGCGGCATTAACCTTTCCCAATGTATTCCCAAAGGTGACATACCCGCCGAAAAGAAGAGTCGCTTTTCTACTTTCGTCCCCGCTTTCCTCTATAACTTAGGGCGTGTAATTTCCTACACAGTCATTGGCGGCGTTTTGGGGTTTGTGGGCTTACTGTTCGGCGGCGGTGGTTCCAGCGCAGGCTTGCCCGTGATAGCGCAAGGAATTCTCAAGCTTCTCGCAGGCGTGTTCATGGTGATTATGGGCATCAATATGCTAGGGCTGTTCCCGTGGCTTCGCAAACTGCAACCGCGTATGCCAAAAATCTTTGCCCGTAAGGTCGGAACAAAAAAGGCAAAAAGCAAAAGCCCCTTGATTGTCGGCTTGCTCAATGGCTTAATGCCCTGCGGCCCTCTGCAATCCATGCAGCTCGTGGCGCTTAGCTCGGGGAACCCCCTTGTGGGCGCACTCTCTATGTTCTTGTTCAGCATGGGCACCGTGCCGCTGATGTTGGGGCTTGGCGGGGTCGTTTCGGCGCTCGGCAAAAAATTCACGGCAAAGGTCATGCGTGTCGGCGCGGTGCTGGTGGTGGTGCTTGGTTTGGCAATGCTCTCACAGGGCGGCTCTCTTTCGGGCTTCCTGCTGCCAAACACCTTGCTCGCCATCATTTTGGGCCTTTGCGCGGTGGGAATCGTATCCAGTCTCCCCTTTAAAAAACCCACCCACAAAACCGTTTCCACCCTTGCCGCGCTTGGTATAGCAGTTATCATGGTAGCTACATGGAACACTTGGACGGTTGGCGGCGGCGCTTCCTCCGATAACAGCGGCGGCGTTAAAATCGTGGACGGCAAGCAGATTGTCAGCAGCACGCTTTCGCCGGGCAGTTTTCCCAACATCACCGTCGAAGTCGGAACGCCTGTCGAATGGACGATTCACGCGCCGAGCGGCAGCATCAACGGGTGCAACAGCCGCATAAACATCAAGGAATACGGCATTTCCAATTATTCCTTCACGCAGGGCGATAACGTAATTGCGTTTATTCCCAACAAAACAGGCCGGTTTCAATATAGCTGCTGGATGGGAATGATTCGCGGCTGGGTCACCGTGACCGAAGCGGGCGCAGCCGCGGAGGACAGTTTGACCGACGACTACAGCGACGATTACGACGACAGCTCCAATCAACCCCCTGCCGGGTGCTGCTGATCAACCCGCAGCCCTTCCACAAAACAAAAACAAAAAAATCATTGGAGGAACTTTTTTATGCAAACACCCAAAACACCAAACAAACGCGGCGCTCAAAAGTCACTTTTTGTCGGAATCCTTTTGGCTCTCAGCTTGCTATTGGCGCTTACGGCGTGTTCCGCCGGCAGCGGCCCGGCCGCAAACAACGAGCAGGCCGCCCAGCCCGGCGACGACCTCGTGATACAGATAAGCGACATCTCCGAAACCGCCAAATTCTACCCCGTCACAGTGGACGGCACACGGATGGAGGTTGTCGCGGTCAAAGCCCCCGACGGCACAATTCGCACAGCGTTCAACACTTGCCAGGTGTGCAACGGCTCCCCCAAGGCATATTTTGAGCAAAGCGGCACTACACTGCAATGCCAAAACTGCGGCAACAAATTCCCAATGGATAGGGTCGAGGTCGAAGCGGGCGGCTGTAATCCTGTTCCAATATTCGACACAGACAAAACCGTGACAGACGAATCCATCACAGTTTCATACGCCACTTTGCAAGCGAACGTCTATCGTTTCCCGGCAAATTGGAAAAAGTAAAGCGCCTTTATGTGCGCGTAGTCATGGAGCAGCTTGCTTCCAAGCCCTTGTCTTTGAGGTAATCTGCTCCCCACGCATACATGGTTTCCAAAATAGGCTTGATGCTCTTTCCGGAATCGGATAGCGTATATTCCACTTTGGGCGGCACAACCGCATATACCGTACGGATAACAAGATTGGCTTTCTCTAATTCGCGCAGCTGCCCCGTCAGCATTTTGGGCGTGGCTTGCGGAATGCGCTTGCGAAGCTCACCAAAACGCAGCGTGGTGTCAATCAAGTGCCACAGAATCAGCGCTTTATACTTTCCGCCAATCAGTTCAAGCGTTGCGCCCACAGGGCAGTTAACCTCGGCACAGTCGCAGTCCATGGCTTATCCTCCCATTTTACAGTATCTTTTCGGGTACTATATTACAATAAAGTGCGTACTTGCAAAAATAAAATTTTATCGTTATAATAATAGCATGAGGTCAAGGCAAAGTCAAGACCCCTCTGGACGGAAAGGAATTTTTTTATATGGATAGTCAAGTCCTAAGTATTCGAGGGATGACCTGCGCCGCCTGCGCGCAGCGAATCGAAAAGACGGTGCGAAAGCTCTCCGGCATCGGGCAGGCAACGGTGAATTTGGCAAGCGAAAAGCTGTTTGTCGAATATGACGAAAGCAGCTTGCCGCTTACCGCCATCAAAGAAGCCGTGTCAAAAATCGGCTACGAGGTGGTGGAAAAAAGCGAAAACAGCAATGTCACCATCCCCATCGGCGGCATGACCTGCGCGGCTTGCGCCCAGCGGGTGGAGAAAGTCCTCACAAAGCTCCCGGGCGTAGCAAGCGTTTCGGTGAATTTTGCCACAGAGAAAGCCATCGTTGCCTACGATCCTCACAAGGTGCGGTTGTCGGCTATCAAAGAGGCGATAGAAAAAGCCGGCTACAAGGCGCTCGAAGTCAACAAAGCGGACGCAGGCGACGAGGACAGAGCGCGGAAGCAAAAGGCAATCAAAGTCCTTTGGACGAAATTTATTGTATCCGCTGTGTTTTCCCTCCCGCTCCTTTATATCGCAATGGTTCCCATGCTAACGCAATACGGCATCGTGCTTCCATACCCCAAAAGCCTTGACCCAATGAACTATTCTCTGATTTATGCACTGCTCGAAATTGTTTTGGTTCTCCCGGTTATCGGCGTAGGGTATAAATTTTACACAGTCGGCTTCAAGGCCTTGTGGAACCGAAGTCCCAATATGGATTCACTGATTGCCATCGGCACAACCGCCGCCGTGCTCTACAGCCTCTATAACACATGGCAAATCGCAGCCGGCAACTTCAAGGCGGTCGAAGCCCTCTACTTCGAAACAGCGGGCGTCATCATCACCTTGATATTGCTCGGCAAATCGTTAGAAGCCGTTTCAAAAGGGCGCACAAGCGAAGCCATAAAAAAACTCATGGGGCTTGCGCCAAAAACCGCCCTTGTCCTGCAAAACGGCGCCGAAAAAGAAATCCCCATTGACGAAGTGGAGATTGACGACATTATCATCGTCAAGCCGGGCGCAAAAATTCCCGTGGATGGTTCGGTCATCGGCGGTCACACTTCCATTGACGAATCCATGCTCACAGGCGAGAGCATGCCGGTGGATAAAAAAGCGGGCGACCCTGTGTATGCCGCCAGTCTGAACACCACAGGCACAATCGAGTTCAAGGCCGAAAAAATCGGCAGCGACACGGCATTGGCGCAAATAATCAAACTGGTTGAGGACGCGCAAGGCAGCAAAGCCCCCATTGCGGCAATGGCCGATAAAGTTTCGGGCGTGTTCGTGCCTGTTGTTGCCGCAATTGCGTTGCTGGTTGGAGTCGCATGGTTCTTTGGCAGCGGCGGCGACATAAAATTCGCTTTAACAATATTCATTTCGGTTCTCGTTATCGCCTGTCCCTGCGCTTTGGGCTTGGCGACCCCCACCGCCATTATGGTGGGAACAGGCAAAGGTGCCGAAAACGGTATCCTCATCAAAGGCGGCGAAGCGTTAGAAACCGCCCACAAAATCAACACGATTGTCTTTGATAAGACCGGAACCATCACCGAGGGCAAGCCGACGGTTACCGATGTGCTCACCACCGAGGGTGCCGACCCCAACAATCTTTTACAAATCACCGCCTCAGCCGAGAAAAGCTCCGAACATCCGTTGGGGCAAGCGATTGTTGCCGGAGCGCAGGAGTTGGGCTTGGAATTCCTAAAAGTGGACGACTTCAATTCCATTACAGGGCGCGGTATCGAAGCGCAAACAAACGGGCAAACCATTTTAGCCGGAAACCGCAAGCTGATGATTGAGCGAGAAATCTCACTCACGGCACTGGAAGCAGAGGCGGACACGCTGGCAAGCGAAGGCAAAACGCCCATGTATGTTGCCCTTGACGGAAGGCTTGCGGGCATCGTCGCCGTGGCCGATGTGGTGAAGCCCTCCAGCAAGGCGGCTATCGAAAGCCTGCACAAAATGGGCATCGAAGTGGCAATGATCACCGGCGACAACGCAAAAACCGCCGCCGCTATTGCAAAGCAAGTCGGGATCGATCGCGTGCTTGCCGAAGTGCTGCCGCAGGATAAATCAAACGAGGTCAAAAAGCTCCAGGCCGAGGGGCGCAAGGTCGCCATGGTGGGCGACGGCATCAACGACGCGCCCGCGTTGGCCGGGGCAGATATTGGTATCGCCATCGGCTCCGGCACAGATGTTGCAATGGAAAGCGCGGACATTGTGCTGATGCGAAGCCAGTTGACCGATGTTCCCACCGCCATCGATCTGAGCAAAAAGACCATCCGAAACATCAAGCAAAATCTGTTTTGGGCGTTTGGCTACAATGTTATCGGCATTCCCATTGCGGCGGGTGTGCTTCATCTGTTTGGCGGCCCTCTGCTCAATCCCGTGTTTGCGGCGGCGGCCATGAGTTTAAGCTCTGTTTCTGTTCTAACAAACGCCCTGCGTCTGAAGCGATTTAAGGCGACAAGCCAAAAAAAGAAAGGTGCATAACGATGAAAAAAATGAAGCTGATCGCGGTGGCTGCCGCAGGGCTGGCGGTTGCCGTCATGTTTAGTGCTTGCGGCGGACTAAAAGGGTTGGATGTCGTTGGGCAGCAGTCCATCACCTCCTTCGACGAGGTATTAAAAACCATACCCGGCAAAGTGAAGGCCGACGCACTAAACGCGGGTTGGGCACTTTCCGCGCCAGATGATTCGGCACGCTTCATTTGGAGCGCGGACTACAGCAAATCCCCCCTCCACGATGTCATGTTGGAGTTTGACGCGCAGCCGTTCCTTGACGCGGGGCTTGACCCCGAAAAGCTGCCCGATAACTACGTCTTTTATGAAGGCGACGCAATGGGCGGCATGGGAACTAAAATGCTGATGGTGGGCAAAAAACTGGGGAGCAACGGCAAAGCAAGCAACACAGCGTCGGCGCTTTCCGCCTACGAACTGATCGTCGACAAATACCGTGATTCGATCAACTACCACACCTCCCTCGACCACTACGGCGTAAAACTTGGCGACGGCAACATGTTTGAGTGGGCAAAAGATATGAAGCAGAGCGGCTACGACAACACCAATCAAGAGAAGGACATTGTGTTCGTGCTAAACCCCGAACCGCTCATTGCGGCGGGCGTCGACCCAGAAAAAATTGAGGGATGGGCATACGCGCAGGTGCAGGTTGACGAAAACGGCAAAACAGAGCAGGTTTGGAAGTTGCTCAAGCTGTTCAATTTAAAATAGCAGCGGCATATGAAGTTTGTGCATTTCGTTTGTTTAGGAGGCGGCAACATGGCCCGGGCAGCAAAAAATATATTGGCAGTGGACGATGAGCCAAAAATCCTGGAGGTTGTCGCCTCTTTTTTGGAAAGCAAGGGCTACGTCGTCCACACCGCCGAAAACGGACGAAAGGCATTGGAGGTGTTCGAAAAGCAAAGCATCTCCCTTGTCCTGCTCGACCTCATGCTCCCCGATATTTCGGGCGAGGAGGTTTGTGCGCGCCTCCGCAAAAAATCGCGTGTGCCCATCATCATGCTCACGGCAAAATCCGAAGAAACCAGTCATTTGAAGGGGCTCGAAATCGGTGCGGACGATTACATCACAAAGCCGTTTAGCCTAAAGGTCCTTGCCGCGCATATCGAAGTAATCCTCCGCCGAACAGAGGACGATTTAGTGCCGCTGGCTTTTAAAAACGCATGGCGAGACGGCGATTTGGTCGTGGATTTTGCAAGCGGCAGCGTCGTCAAAAAAGGCAAACCCGTCAATCTCACGCTGAGCGAGCGCAATATCCTGTCGGCGCTAATCAAGTATCCCAACAAAGTGTTTGCGCGCGAAGAACTGATTGCGCTTGCCTTTGGCGAGGATTTTGACAGCTTTGACCGGGTGATAGACAATCATATCAAAAATTTGCGGCAGAAAATTGAGGACGACACCAAAAACCCTGTGTATGTGCTGACGATACGCGGTTTGGGATATAAGTTTGGAGGGGAATGAGAATGCGCTTATTCGGAATGCGAAAATTTCGCACACAGCTTACCCTCATCATTACCCTCATTGTGCTTGCCACCATACTGCTCATTAGCATATTGGCAAACACGTTTATCAACATGGAATTTGAGGAATACGCCAAAAAGCAGCAGCAAATCCGCGCGTCAGAGCTTGCCGAAAATCTGAGTCATCAATACAACAGTGCTTCGGGCACTTGGAATACCGAGTATGTGCATGGCGTTGGCATGGCCGCGCTCTACGACGGCTATATCCTTCGGCTGACCGATGCGCGCGGCAACGTGGTTTGGGACGCGGAAAACCACGACATGGAAGCCTGTTCGCAGGTGATGATGGAGATTATCAACCGCATGGAGGAAAAACGCCCTGGTCTTTCCGGCGGCTTTGTGTCGCAGGCGTACGCCCTAAAACAGAACGGTCAAGTAATCGGCAGCGTTGTCGTCGGGTCCTACGGCCCTTATTTTTTAAAAGAAAGCGACTTCCGTTTTCTCGATTCCTTGAATCTCGTTTTGGTCATCATCGGTTCTCTTGTCTTGTTCTGTTCGGTGATTATCGCCGGATTTTTGGCAAGGCGCGTTTCCCGTCCAATCATCAAGACGGCGCACATTGCCAAACAAATTGCGGACGGAAACTATAACATTCGCTTCAGCGGGCAACCAAAAACGCAGGAGCTGGACGAGCTTGTGACAGCCGTCAACCACATGGCTGCCTCCCTCAAAAAACAAGAAGGCTTGCGCCGTCGCCTAACCACCGACGTCGCCCACGAGCTGCGCACCCCGCTGACCGCGGTATCCTCCCATCTGGAAGCCATCATCGAGGGCGTTTGGGAGCCGACAAACGAGCGTCTGCAAAGCTGTTATGAGGAAATCGGCAGAATCTCCGGGTTAGTCTCCGACTTGGAGCGGTTGGCGAAGGTGGAAAACGAAAATTTGCGGCTAGAAAAATCGGATGTGGATTTGTTGGAGCTTGTCCATATCGTAGCCGGAAATTTCGAATCCGAAAGCCAAAAAAAAAGCATTTTGCTCACCGTAGAAGGCGCAAAAACCCCCGTGCCCGCCGACAAAGATCGATTAAACCAAGTGCTTGCAAACCTGCTTTCCAACGCAATCAAATACACGCCAAAAAACGGCAAAATTCACGTGAGCGTAAAAAGCACAGATAAAAGCGGCATGATAACCGTAACTGACAACGGCATTGGTGTTCCCGAAAAAGATTTGCCATTCCTATTTGAGCGGTTCTACCGCACCGATAGTTCCCGCAACCGCTCCACAGGCGGCGCGGGAATAGGGCTTGCCATCGCAAAATCGATCGTGCACGCACACGGCGGCACAATTACAGTCGAAAGCAAGGTTGGGCAAGGGAGCCGTTTTATCGTCGCCTTGCCAAAATAAATTTTTGCGTCAGGCCCTTCCGCTGCCTTATACTATTCTTAGGGCACGCACACCGTCAGCTCATAATCAACGCCCTTGCGCGCGCCCATCGCGTCAAAAGCCGCCGTCGCCGTTGCCCGGGCCAGGGCGGGCGTGTTGTTTTCGCGGCTCAAGTGGCCCAAAAAAAAGCGCCCTGCACCGCGCTGCAGCAGCGCCGGCAAAAACGAAGCACACACAACGTTGCTCAAATGCCCCTGGTCGCCCAAAATGCGCCGCTTGAGCCAATAGGGATACCCCCCGTTTTGCAGCATGGTCACTTCGTGGTTGCTTTCAAGCATCACCGTGTCGCACCCCAGCAGCGCCGCGCGTGTTTCTTCCGTGATGCAGCCCGTATCCGTGGCCACGGCGGTGCGGTGCCCGCTTTCGTCCTCGCAGCAAAAGCCGCACGGCTCGCTCGCGTCGTGCGATGTTTTAAACGCCCGCACCAGCAGGCCGCCCGCTTCCACGCCGCCGGCGGGCATGGGCTGCACCTGCATTTTCGCGCTAATTTTCCCCTCGCGCGCCAAAAATTCCAGCGTGCCGGGCGTGGCAAACACAGGGATATGGTGCCGCTCGCACAACACGCGCAGCCCCGCCACATGGTCGTTGTGTTCGTGCGTCACAAACACCGCCGCAATCTTTTGCGCGTCGCACTGCGCGGCCGCAAGAGCCTGGGCAATGCGTTTGGCGCTCACGCCCGCGTCAATCAAAACGCCGCCCGCCGCGCCGCCAACCAAAATGCAATTGCCCGCGCTGGAGCTGAACAGAGGAATCAAACTAGCCATATATTTTCCAATCCAACAGATTCACAAATAGGCTTTGCACAACCCTTCGCAAAAACGCCAAACAAAAGAGCTGCGACGCGGCATTGCCACACCGCGGCCCCGCAGGTTTTCCGCAAAATCAAATCAGCGTTGGCACCCGCCCTTGCGGCGAGCCAAAAGCAACGCACACACCGCAAAAAGCAGCGCCTACCCCGCCAGCCGCGCGTCTTCGCCCACGTCATATTCTTTCACGTCGCGCCGGGCAACGTCGGCGCCAAGGCCTCGCAGTTTGCCCACAATGTCTTCATACCCGCGATCGATATACGCAATGCTTTCCACTTCGGTCACGCCCTGGGCGGCAAGGCCGGCAATCACCATCGCCGCGCCCGCCCGCAAGTCATAGGCCTTCACCTGCGCGCCGCTCAGCTGCTCCACGCCCTCAATCACAGCCACTTTGCCGTCCACTTTCACCTGCGCGCCCATGCGCAGCAGCTGCTCCATGTAGCGGAAGCGGTTGTCGAACACGCTCTCGCTGAGGATGCTGGTGCCCTGGGCCATGGCAAGCAGCGCACCAAACTGCGGCTGCATGTCGGTCGGGAACCCCGGGTGTGGCATGGTCTTGATATTGCAGCGCTGCAGGCGCGTGGGCGCGCACACCAACACCGCGTCGTCAAACTCCTCCACCGTGGCCCCGCATTCCAGCAGCTTGGCGCTGATGGATTCCAGGTGCTTAGGAATCACGTTGCGCACCAGCACATGGCCGCGGGTGGCCGCCGCCGCCGCCATAAACGTTCCCGCCTCAATCTGGTCGGGGATCGCCGCATATTCGCAGCCGTGCAGCTCCTTCACCCCGTGGATTTTAATCACATCGGTGCCCGCGCCGCGCACGTCTGCCCCGCAAGAATTCAAAAAATTCGCCAGGTCAACCACATGGGGTTCCTTCGCGGCGTTTTCAATCACCGTCACACCGCTGGCGCGCACCGCCGCCAGCATCACGTTAATCGTGGCCCCTACAGAGTATTCCACATGGGTGGGGCCGCCCAAAATTTGCTCGCTTTGCATCGAGATAATCGCGTTTTTCTCAAAGGTCACCGTCGCGCCCAGCATCTCAAAGCCCCGAATGTGCAGGTCGATGGGGCGAATGCCCAGGTCGCACCCGCCGGGCATGGCCACGCGGGCATGCCCAAACCGGCCAAGCAGCGCCCCCAGCAAATAGCACGATGCCCGGCAATGCCGGGTCAGCTCATAGGGCACTTCCCCCGAGTCAAAATATTTCGTGTTAATTTCCACCGCGTATTTGTCCACCCGGCGCACCTCCGCGCCCAGCTGGTGCAAAATATGCAGCATAATCGAAACATCGCTGATGTTGGGTATATTCTCAAGCCGACACGTGCTCTTTGTGAGGATTGTCCCCGCCAAAAGTGCCAGCACCGCGTTCTTTGCGCCGCCAACAAAGACCTCGCCCCGCAAGGGCGTGCCCCCGTTGATGAAAATTTTCTCCAAATTCATCCACCTCATCGTTCAAAACTCACACGCGTGCCCGCAACGGGCGCACACAGCCCTGCCGCAGACCTCATATTATTATAACACCATCTTGGCAAAAAGAAAAGCTTTTTTTAAGATTTTGTCCACAATTTTATAGCCATTAAAAAGCGGCTGCCGTCGTCGTATCAAAAAAATTTGCAAGCCGGGGCGGTCATGTCTTCTCCGCAATCGCAATCCGCGCGCACAGCGTCAGCAGCTCCGTGGCGGCGCGCAGCTCTTCCAGCGGCGGAAAAGTGGGCGCGACGCGCAGGTTTTTGTCCTCCGGGTCAATGCCGCCGGGGAATGTTGCGCCCGCGCTTGTGAGCACAACGCCTGCCTCTTTGCACAGCTGCGCGGTGCGTTTGGCACACCCGCCCGGCAAATCCAGGCTGATAAAATAGCCGCCCTTCGGCACGGTCCACTGCGCAAGGCCGGTCAAATCCCGCGCAAAAAGTTCCAGCACCACACCAAACTTCGGCCGCAAAATTTCTGCGTGCCGGCGCATGTGTGCCCGCACGCCCGCCGCGTCGCCAAAATACCGCGCGTGCCGCAGTTGGTTCAGCTTGTCGTGGCTAATCGTCTGCGCGGCCATGCGTTTTTGCATGGCTGCAATGTTGGCGGGGCTGGCCGCCACGCACGAAATCCCCGCCCCCGGGAACGAAATTTTTGAAAACGAAGTCACCTCAACAAAATAATCTTCCGTGCCCACCGCCTTCGCCTCTTCAAAAATATTGTGCAGCACGTCGCCCTGGTCGTCAAGGTCGTGCACGCAATAGGCGTTGTCCCAAATCACGCGGAAATCCCGCGCGGCAGGCCGCAGGTTTGCAAAGGCACGCACGGTTTCGTCGCTATACGTTTTGCCCTCGGGGTTCGAATACTTCGGCACGCAAATCAGGCCCTTCACGTCGGGGTCGCGGGCATATTGCTCCACCAGCGCCATATCCGGCCCCTGCGCCCGCATAGGAATCGCAATCATCTCAATGCCCAGCTGCTCCAAAATCGCAAAGTGTCGGTCGTAGCCCGGCACGGGGCACAAAAACTTCACCTTGCCCCGCCGCGGCTGAAAACCCCATCCGGCGCTCCGCTCCTCGGTGCCCGTGCCCAAAAACATGCACTGCGCCAGGTAGTCATACATCACCGTCAGGCTGCTGTTGCCGCACACAATCACCTGCGCCGTCGGCACGTCTAGCATCTCGCCAAACAGCCGCCGCGCCTCGGGGATCCCCTCCGGCCCGCCATAGCTGCGGCAATCCAGGCCATTTTCGCTCTTGGGCTGTTCCACCCATCGGGCGTCCAGCAACCCGCGCGAAAGCATCAGCTGGTCGGCCCCGGGCTTGCCGCGGCTCATATCCAACTGCAGACGCCGCGCCCGCGCGGCACTATAGTCTTTCGTCAATTCCGAAAGGCTTTGCATGTTCAATCCTCGCTTTTGTCTTTTATTTATTCCCACCTGCGGTGCGCAGTTCGCACCTGCGGTGAGCATTTCGCGCACACAGGTTCTCTCTTTTGCCCGCTTTCTCACCCGCGTCACACACCTGCGGTGAGCAGTTCCCACCTGCGCACGCCTGTTCTTCTTATTATAAACCGTTCGCTCAAATCACTTTGCCAAACAGGGCGTTGA
>JAITBA010000024.1 GCA_031283835.1 Oscillospiraceae bacterium | reverse complement strand
GGCTGCCGTGAACTTGCTGGGTGCGCTAATCACCGTCACAGGCGGCGTGACCGTGCTGGTGGTGCGCTTTAAGGAAGGCGCTTGGCTGCTTTTTTTTGTGCTGCCGCTGCTCATGTGGGTCATGCACGTCATCCACAAGCACTACGCCGAAATTTCCGAAGGCATCACGCAGGCGGAATTTAAAAAGCGCTACCGCCCCAGCAAAAGCCTGGACGATGCGCCCTTTGTCGTCATGCTGGCAGGGCTCACCCGCTCCTCTCTCAAGCTGCTCAATTATGCCAATTCCCTCACGCACAACGTGAAGGCGCTGTGTGTGGCCGACGACGAAGATGCCGCCAACGAGCTGCGCCAATGCTGGCAAGATTGGGAAATTGACATTGAGCTGGTGGTAATTAACGCGCCCTTCCGCGAGATTTTGCTTCCCTTGCACGAATATGTTGAGCAGGAAGAAAAAAAGCTCCGCCCGCACGAAACCCTTACCGTCCTGCTCAGCAAGATTATCGACCGCCGCTGGTACGCCTTCGCCCTCCACAACCAAACCTCCTACTTCATCCAGCGCGAACTGAGCCAGCACCGCAACGTAGCCACCATTTTGCTGCCGTTTTTGCACAAATAAGCACCCGCAAGTCTCTGCCTCCCAAAAAAATGTTTGTGTTCTCACTGCTATATAAAAGGAGTCCTCATGCCACGCTCCATTGCTTTGGGCTTTTTTGATGGCCTGCACATTGCGCACATGGAAGTTCTGCGTGCCGCCGCCGCCTACAAAGCGCAAGGGTTGCGGCCTGCTGTTCTGCTGTTCAGCGAGCACCCACAGGTGGTGCTGGGCGGCACGGCGCCGCCCATGCTGCTCACCGACGAGGCACGCGACACCATGCTTGCGGGCCTGGGGTACGAAATTTTGCGTCTCCCCTTCCGCGACGTGATGTCTTTGCCGCCGGAACGGTTTTTTCACGAGGTTTTGCTGGGTCACTTTGGCGCCAAAGCGCTGAGTTGCGGGTTTCACTACCACTTTGGCAAGGGCGCGGCGGGCAGCCCCGCGTTGCTGCAACCCCTTTGCGCACAAAACCAAATCGCGCTCACTGTGGTGCCCAAGGTCGTCTACCAAAACGCCCCAATAAGCTCCACCCGCATCCGTGCCGCGCTTGCGTGCGGCAACATCGCCGTGGCCAACGCCATGCTGGGGCGCCCCTTTGGCTACGATTTTGCCGTGGTGGTTGGCGACCAGCTGGGCCGCACCCTGGGCGCGCCCACGCTCAACCAGCTTTTTCCCGAGGGCTTTGCCGTGCCCCGCTTTGGTGTCTATAGCTCCGAAACCTTCGTGGAGGGCCAATGGCGCGCCAGCATCACAAATATCGGCCGCCGCCCCACGGTGCAGGGCGCCCAGCTGCGCTCCGAAACCCACATCCTGGCCTTTTCGGGCAACCTATACGCCCAGCGCGTGCCTGTGCGCTTGCTGTGCTTTCTGCGCGAAGAGCGCCGGTTTATCTCGCTGGAGGCGCTCAAAGGCCAAATTGCCCTCGATGTGTTTGCCCGCGGAGAAATGCGCGAGGGAATCCCGTGCGAATAAAAAACCGCCCTATAGCCTGATAGGAAAGAGGTACCCATGCCCTCCCTCATGATTCATCTGCTCACGGCGCGGCATCTGCGCAGGCCGTGCGGGCCGCTGTTCCATGTTGGCGCTGTTGCACCCGATGCGCTGGACGACTGGCGGCAAAAGAACATCACCCATTTGCGCGATTGCCCCGACCGCGCCGCCGCTCTTGCCGCTCTTGCCCGCCGCACCGACCCCGCCGATGATTTTGCCGAAGGGGCGCTGCTGCATCTTTTTACCGATTGGCTGTGGGACGACGGCCATTTGCGGCGTTACCTCGATTCCCTGGGCACAATCCCACCCAACGGCGCGTGGGTGCCGGGCTATCGCCACGAGATTTCTCGTGCGTCCGCCTATATTTTTTGCACCGAGCCTTGGGCCGCCGCCGTGTGGCAAGGCATGCTGGCCGTGCCCCAAACGGCCTATGGCGCCCTCCAAAAAATGACCCCGCAAGACATTGCGGCCTTTTTGCAAAGCAACCATGCCGCCCTGCAACGCGCCGGGCACAAAAATTGCCCGCCCTCCCACTTCTACCCCCCCGCCCAGGTTGCAGCCTTCGCCCGCGCCGCCGCCCACGACTACGAGGCATGGCGCGGCCACTGCGATGCAAATCTTCTAAAATAATTTGACAAAAAACAAAATAATACTTGCATTCCGCGCAAGAGTGTGCTATAATTATTTCTGCAAGTTTGCTTGGCCGGCGTAGGTTGGCTAACAATGGCCCGGTAGTTCAGTTGGTTAGAACGCCAGCCTGTCACGCTGGAGGTCGACGGTTCGAGTCCGTTCCGGGTCGCCATTCAAAACAGCTTGCGCGCACCCCTCCCCCGCCCGCAAGGGCCATGCTCTCATAGCTCAGGTGGCAGAGCGCGTCCTTGGTAAGGACGAGGTCAGCAGTTCGAATCTGCTTGAGAGCTCCACCTGCGG
>JAITBA010000192.1 GCA_031283835.1 Oscillospiraceae bacterium | reverse complement strand
CCGATGGCGATTTGCGCCTGCTGCTGCTGATATATCACGCGGGCGTAGTCTTTTTCGGGCAAAGAACCCTTAAAATACACAGCCTGTATGCGTTCGCGCTGCAAGTTTTTTAGGATTTTGAACCAGATGAGCGGGGCCGCCGCCGCGCCAAGGGTAAACACAGCGGCAAACCAGCGCAGCTTCAATCCCGCCAAAAAGAGCATACCCGCCGTGATGCACAAAAACACCAGCGCACTGCCCATATCGCCCGAAATAACCACAAGGCCGAAGGGCACCAGCGCATGAAGCCCCAGCAGCAGAATTTGCCGCAGCCGGTTGATTCGTTTATGCACCCGCTGCAGGTGCCACGCAAACGACACAATGAAGGCAGTTTTTAATAGCTCAGAGGGCTGAAAGCTTTGGCCGCCGGGCAAAGGCAGCCACACATTGGAGTCTTCGCGGCCGGGCGGATGCACGGCAAGGGGCGTGAACAGCAGAAACATGAGCAGCAGGCAAACCCCCGCCAGCACATACCAAAAGCGCAGCAGTAGTTCGTAGTCGACGAAGCTCATTGCCAGCGCCGCCGCCAGGCCCAGCGCAACCCCCAAAATCATAATAAAAACCTGCCGCGGCAGAATGCCCAGCACCATGCGGTTAGACAGTTCGTCGGCGGAGTAGGTGGCGGAGTAGACCAGCAGCATTCCAAAGGCTGAGCACAGCAGGCACAGCGCAATGGTCAGCCAGTCGGTGCCCGCCGCCGCCGCTTTGAGGAACCCGCCCCCGGCGCCGTTGTTGTGCATAATGCTCTTTTGCTTCGCGCGGTATTTTGCCATGCAACGCCCTCCTGCTTGTCTTTTTTCTAAGTATAACCGATGTGGGGAAAAATTTCAAGAAAAAGTTCTTCCCTTTTGCAAAAAAAAATGCTATAATAAATGCTGTTCGCCGTAGGGCGTACCTTCCAAACCTCCATATGCGACAAAACCACACAACAATAGACGGAGCCTAAACAACCATGTGTCTTACCCACACCCCGCACGAAACCGAAGCCCTTGGCGAAGCGCTGGCGCACAGGCTTGCGCCGGGGGAGGTTGTCGCGCTGTTTGGCGGCCTGGGCGCGGGCAAGACCGCTTTTGTGCGGGGGCTTGCGGCGGGCCTTGGCTGCACGGGCGAGGTCAGCAGCCCCACTTATGCGCTGGTGCACGAATACCCCGGCAAGCTGCCGCTGGCACACTTCGATATGTATCGCATTGAGGGGTGGGACGCGCTCGAAAGCACGGGCTGGTATGCGTATTTGGAGGGTGCGTATGTGCTGGCGGTGGAGTGGAGCGAGCACATTGCGGCGGCGCTGCCAAAACAATATTGGCGCGTAGAAATTGCGCCCGGGCCAAAAGAAAATACGCGGGTGGTCACGATTACACAAAAACGCGCGGAGGAGGACACGGCATGATTACGCTGGGGATTGACACGTCGGCAGTGTTTGTTTCGGCCGCGCTTTGCAAAGATGGCAGAGTGCTGGCGCAGCGCTTTGAAAGCGGCGCGCGCACCCACAGCGAAACCCTGCTGCCCATGGTCGAAGAAGTATTGCAAGAAAGCGGGCTTGTCGTTGGCAGCGTTAACCGCTTTGCGGTCACGTGCGGGCCGGGGTCTTTCACCGGGGTGCGCATTGGGGTCGCGGCGGTGAAGGGGATGGCCTTTGTGGGGCAGCGGCCCTGCGCCGGGGTTTCGGCGCTGGCGGCCATGGCTGTGCGCGCCCAAAACGAAGAGGCTGTGCCGCCGGTGCTGTGCTGCGCGATGGATGCCCGGCGCGGGCAGGTCTACGCGGCGGTGTTCGAAAACGGGCGGCGCACAATGGAAGACACTGCCCTGCCTGTTGCCGCGCTGGCGCAGCGCTTGCCGGCGGATAAGCCCGTATGGTTTTTGGGCGACGGTGCGCAGTTGTGCCGCGACACCCTGGAAAAGCGCCCCAATTGGCAGCTGGCGCCCGAAAATGTACGCTACCAGACCGGCTTGGGGGCTGTTCTTGCCGCGCGCGCGGAAGACTATCGGCCGCCGGCACTGCTGCGCGCCGTGTATCTGCGCCCCTCGCAGGCGGAGCGCCTACGCCTGGGCATCGAATAATTGTGGCAGCGCTGTGGACGACCATAGCGCTCTTCTATTGGGTCAAAAATAATTTTATCAAATTTTTCATTGACGCGGCGCAAATTTTATAGTAAAATAGCAATAGTGTATTTATAAGGGAAATGATGTTGGTGCAAAAAAGCAAAAAAATGCTGGCTCTTTTTGCGCAGACGGCGCATGGTGCGACTGCTGCTCCAATTGCTCGTGGGGGAATGTTGAGAATGGAGTGCACGGCATTGTTGGGCTGGATATTGAGCGAGAGCAATTCTTCGCCGATGACGACGCCCGGCAAAAAGGAGGACGCAGAACGACGGAAAATCCGCCAGAAGATGGGCGTTGAGCGTTAGTGTCAACACGCCCTAGAGAGCATAAAAACAAAATCTTCAATGCAGAGGGGAAAAAACCATGCCAGCACAACCTTCAACGCCCACGCTAAAGCTTTGGCAATTCACCGACACGCATCTGTTTTTCCGCAACCCCATGCCCAGCCTCTCTCCGCACACCGACCAAAAAACCATACTCGAAAGCGGTGCCATTATCGACGCGGCTCTGGAGGAATTTTTGGCCGAGCCGGACTGCGATATCTTGCTCATTTCGGGCGACCTTAGCTGCAATGGCCACGCCGAAGAGCACCGCGCGCTCATTCAAAAGCTGCGCTTGGTGCAGGCCGCGGGCAAGCGGGTGATCGTGATCACCGCCACCCACGATTATGCCCCAAACAAGCCGGAAGACAGGAACGACCCGGGTGTGCAACCGCTCCAGCGCCCCGACGGCAAAGTTTTTCGCCACGAGCTGCGCGGTCTCTACGACGAATTTGGGTTTAGCGACGCCATTGCTTACTACGAACAAGACGACGGCATGAGCTATGTGGCGCAGCTGGCTCCCGGCTACCGCCTGCTGTGTCTCAACGACGACTGCGACGGCGACGGTTTTTCGGGCTTTGGCCAGGCACAGATGCAGTGGATTGCCGCGCAGCTGCGCCTAGCGCGCGAAGCGGGCGAAACAGTGTTTGCCATGACGCACCACCCTTCGCTGCCGCCCTCGCCCATTTATCCTCTAATCGGCAAGCACGACATGATGAGCAATTGGCAAGAAACCAGCCGCAGCCTGGCCGATGCGGGTCTGCGCTGTCTGTTCACCGGCCACACCCACATGCACAACATTGCCAAAATCACCACCCCCGCCGGCAACGATTATTATGAAGTCAACACCTCCAGCCTGGTGGGCTACCCCGGCGCGTGGCGCGTGCTTGCGCTCACGGGCAGCCGCCTTAGCGTCACCACCCGCTACCTCAAAGATTTTGCCTGGGATAAAGGCGGCCTGACAACCCGGGAATACCTCCGGAAGTACTTCGACTTTTTGCTGCGCGATCTCTTTGAGAGCGCCGCCGAACGCGATTTTGAACGCTTGGCAGGCCATGCCGGCGGGTTTAGCACCAGCCGCGAAACCATCATGAAGCTGCGCATACCCATTGCCATTTTTGGCGGAATCTTCAACAAAATTACGTTGGGTGGCTTGGGCACGCTCACTTTCTGCCGGGGTCGCGTACCCAAAAGCGTGCGCAAAATCCGCATGAAAGAGCTTATCCTTGAGCTGGTGCGCAACGTTTTTGCCGGCGAAGAGCACTACGGCCCCGAAACCCCTGTGGGGCAGGCGCTGTTGGCCGTGGTGGGCCGTGTGAATTTTTTGACAAAAAAGAAGTTGGCCGGCACGCCCGTCGGCGATTTGCGGGAGTTCGTTTCCTCGCTCATCTATGACCCCACGCCGGATGACCGGGTTGAGATTGATCTATAAATATTTTCATATGGAATAGGGGGAATACCATTGGCAAAACCAACGCCATACGAGTTTGATCAAGAGCGCGAAGACAAGAAAGCGGAGGCACCTCGTGGC
>JAITBA010000113.1 GCA_031283835.1 Oscillospiraceae bacterium | reverse complement strand
GCCCTTGGTGTCGGGCGTAAGCGGGATGTGCAGGCTGATGTAATCGCTGGCGGCAAGCACTTCATCAATGGTTCCCACCAACTGCACGGCAGAGTCCAGCTGCGCCTTGGCGGCGTCGGAGATATAGGGATCGTAGCCCAGCACCTGCATGCCCAGCGCGCGCGCGGCGTTGGCCACCAAACCGCCGATGGCTCCCAGACCAATCAGACCCAGGGTTTTGCCGAGGATTTCGGGCCCGGCAAAGGCACCCTTGCCTTTTTCGACCAGTTTGCCCACCTCGGCACCCTTGCCCTTGAGGGTTTTTGCCCAGTCCAGCGCGTCGGCCACCTTGCGGCTGCTCAAAAACAGCGCGGCCACCACCAGCTCCTTCACGGCGTTGGCGTTGGCGCCGGGCGTGTTAAACACACACACACCGGCTTCCGTGCAAGCTTCCACAGGGATGTTGTTCACACCCGCACCCGCCCGGGCAATGGCTACGGTGGCGGGGTCAAGGGCAGTTTCGTGCATGCTGGCGCTGCGCACAATCACCGCGTCGGGCGCGGCAACCGTGTCGCCGCAAACATAGCCCTGCGGGAACTGATCAAGGCCGATTTTTGCGATTTTGTTTAATGTGAGAATCGTAGGCATAGAAAACCTCCTGTATTAATGAATGAAACGGATTCGTTACGCGTTCTTTGCTTCAAATTCTTTCATGAAGGCCACAAGGGCTTCCACGCCTTCCACAGGCATGGCGTTATAGATGCTCGCGCGCATGCCGCCCACACTGCGGTGACCCTTGAGGTTCACAAGGCCGGCGGCGGCGGCTTCCTTCACAAACCGGGCGTTAAGTTCGTCGCTGGGGGTGACGAAGGTCACGTTCATGAGGGAGCGGCAGTCGGGGCGCACGGGGTTACTAAACAGGCGGCTTTCGTCGATATAGTTATAGAGCAGCCCGGCTTTGTGCTCGTTGCGCTCTTTTAGTGCCGCAAGACCGCCCAGGTTCCGAATCCACTCCAGCACCAGCTTGCAAATATAGATACTCCAGCAAGGCGGGGTGTTATACATGTTGTCGTTTTCTGCCACGGTTTTCCAGTCCATCACGGTAGGGATATCCTTGCGCGCGCGGCCCAGCAAATCTTCGCGGACAATGACGACCGTAAGGCCCGCCGGGGCAATGTTCTTTTGCGCGCCGCCATAGAGCACGCCAAATTTTTCTACCAAAATGGGCTCACTGAGGAAGCTGCTAGAAATATCGGCCACCAGGGGCACACTGCCTGTTTGGGGCAGCACAGGCCACTTGGTGCCATAGATGGTGTTGTTGTGGCAGATATGGAAATAATCCGCGTCGGGTGTGAACTTCGCGGGGTCCAGGTCCGGAATATGGGCAAAGTTCGCGTCTTTGCTGCTGGCCACCAGCCGAACGTCGCCGTATTTTTGCGCTTCTTTGTATGCTTTGGTAGAAAACTGGCCGCTGGTCACATAATCTGCCTTGCCGCTGCCTGTGAGCAGATTCAACGGCACCGCCGCAAATTGCAGCGACGCACCGCCCTGCACAAAGAGCACCTTGTAGTTTTCGGGGATCCCCATCATCTGGCGGAACAAACCCTGCGCGCCAAAGATGATCTCCTCATAGACCTTGCTGCGGTGGCTCATTTCCATCACCGATTGCCCGGAGCCGTTGTAGTCCAAAGCCTCCGCCGCCGCGCGATTTAGCACCGATTCGGGCAGCATAGAAGGCCCCGCCGAGAAATTGAATATGCGTGCCATAGTTGTTCATCCTTTCGTGTGGCAAAATTGCTTGCAATGTAAGCCCTTTTATTATAACGCTTGCCGCGCAAAAAAGCAAGAAAATCACGTGGAGAATCCCTCGGATTTTGCAACGAATTTTTAGTTAGTTTGACATAGGGGTCCAAAAAAACCTTGCAAGCGCTTAAAAAGCAGGGGTTCTTTGCGTTCCAATTTAAAACGCACCAATCGATGCATTTGCATGATTTGTCTGCAAACAAAAAATTTTTCGGTTTGGCTCTTGCAATCGCAGGCCAGGCTTGCTATAATATAGCTAAAGATATTTGCTAAAGGGAGGCTATTCGCTATGGCGGAAATCAAAATCACACGCACACAAACCCCAAAGACAAAACCCCACGATCAAAACAAGCTGGGCTTTGGGGTCTACTATACGGATCACATGTTTTTGATGAACTACGACGCCGGGCAGGGCTGGCACGACGCCCGCATTGTGCCCTACGCCCCCATCGCGCTGGAGCCTTCCGCCATGTGCCTGCACTATGGCCAGGAGGTTTTTGAGGGCATGAAAGCCTATTATGGCGTGGACGGAAAAGTCCGTCTGTTCCGCCCAGAAGAAAACATGGCACGGCTCAACCTGAGCAACCAACGCCTGTGCATCCCCCAAATTGACGAAGACTTTGCGGTGCAAGCCGTGAAGGAACTAGTAAACGCAGATAAGGACTGGATTCCCACGCAGGACGGCACTTCGCTCTATATCCGGCCCTTCATCTTTGCCACAGAGCCGCATGTGGGCGTGCACCCGGCCCGGCAGCTCCTCTTTTGCGTGATTCTCAGCCCCGTGGGCGCCTATTATCCCGAGGGACTGAACCCCGTAAAAATTTATGTCGAAAACAGCTATGTGCGCGCCGTGAAGGGCGGCATGGGCTTCACCAAAACCGGCGGCAACTACGCCGCCAGCCTGAAGGCCCAGGAGGAAGCACAAGCGCTTGGCTACACCCAGGTGCTGTGGCTCGACGGCGTGGAGCGCAAATACATCGAAGAAGTGGGCACAATGAACGTGTTCTTTCAAATTGGCGACGAAGTCATCACCCCCGCGCTGCAGGGCAGCATTCTGGGCGGCATCACCCGCAAAAGCTGCGTTGCGCTGCTGCAAAGCTGGGGCCTGCATGTCACCGAGCGCCCCATTTCCATCGACGAAGTGCTCGACGCCCACAAAGCGGGCACCCTGAAGGAAGCATTCGGTTCCGGCACCGCCGCCGTGATTTCCCCCATCGGCGCGCTGCGCTGCAACAGCAAAACCCTCGTCATCAACAACGGCAACATCGGCGCGCTTTCTCAGCGGCTATACGACGCGCTGACAGACATCCAGTGGGGCAAAGCCGAGGATACGTTTGGGTGGACGAGAGTGATTGTATGACGAACACGATTCCGCAATAAAGGCATTGCGTTTTTAACTTAATCGGCCACAAAAAGGAGAACATCACCATGCCCATGATTACCCTCACCACCAGCGCGAACATTGCCGGCCAAGAAGACGCTCTTAAGGCGGGGCTTGGCAAGGCCATTGCTTTGCTGCCCGGCAAAAGCGAAGCGCACCTGATGCTTTCGCTCACCGGCAATATACCCATGTATTTTCGGGGCGAAGCGTGCGACGCGGCTTTTTTGGAGGTCAGCTGCTTTGGCCACGGCAAGCCCGAAGCTTATGAAGCCATGACAGGCGCGGTGTGCGGCCTGCTGGCACAAACCCTCGCGCTCGACCCGGCGAATATATACATTAAATACGACGAGACGACGAACTGGGGCTGGAACGGGCACAACCTGTGACAACCCCAACAAAACGCACGTAGGAGAAATCTATGGAAAAACAAGATCTGATCGAAGAGGAACATGATGTACTGGACTTTTGGAAAAAAGAGCAGTGCTTTTGCAAGCTGAAGGAGCAGGCTGCGGGGCGGCCGCTGTTTCGTTTTTTGGATGGGCCTATCACAGCCAACAACCCCATGGGGGTGCACCATGCCTGGGGCCGCAGCCTGAAGGATATTTATATTCGCTACAAATTCCGGCAGGGCTACGACTGCCGGTGCCAAAACGGGTTCGACTCGCAGGGGCTGTGGGTGGAGGTTGGCGTAGAAAAGGAGCTGGGCTTCGAAAGCAAGCGCGACATCGAAACCTATGGGCTCGACAAATTCACACAGGCCTGCAAAGAGCGTGTAAAGAAGTTCGCCGGGGTCATCACCCAGCAAAGCAAGCGTCTGGGCCAGTGGATGGACTGGGGCAACGATTATTTCACCAACACGGACGAAAACATCCAAGGCATCTGGCACTTCCTCAAAAAATGCCACGACGAGGACTTTTTGCGGCAAGAGCACAAGCCCATGCCCTGGTGCCCCCGCTGCGGCACCAGCCTGAGTGAGCACGAGATGACGGGCAGCTACAAACAAATGACCCACGACAGCGTGTTTTTTCAGCTGCCTGTGCGTGGCAAAGATTTTCATATCCTGGTGTGGACAACCACACCCTGGACTTTGTCCTCAAACGTAGCGTTGGCCGTCAACCCCGGCATCGATTATGTGCTGGTGAAGGTGAAGAGCCAGGCAACGCCCCTTGTGCTGGCAAAAAATGCCCTCAAGCAGCTGGGCGACGACAAACTAGAAGTTCTGGACGCCTTTAAAGGCGCAGACTTGGTCGGCCTTGAATTCGAAACCTGCTTCCCCGAGCTAGAGGCACAGCAGGGCTTTGCGCACCGTGTTGTGGCATGGGAGGAAGTTTCGGCGGACGAAGGCACGGGCGTGGTGCACATTG
>JAITBA010000085.1 GCA_031283835.1 Oscillospiraceae bacterium | reverse complement strand
CCCTGCTGCGCAACCCCACCCAAAAGCCTGCCGCCCTCGAAGATTTTTTGGCCCTGCGCACAAAAATCGAAGAGATTTGCGCGCACACCTATTAGGCCTCCCCGGAACCACGGGGCGCGCTGCTTTGCAAATTTGTTCATTTTATAATTGAATACGGAGGAACAATCAACATGTCTAAGCAAGTTCTCATCGAAACCTCAGCGCGGCACGCACACATTTCTCAGGCAGACCTTGAAACCCTGTTCGGCGCGGGGCATACCCTCACCAACAAAAAGAACTTGAGCCAGCCCGGGCAGTTTGCCTGCGAGGAGCGCGTCACTGTGACGGGCCCCAAGGGCAGCCTGGTGTGTACCATCCTGGGGCCGGTGCGCCCTGCCAGCCAGGTCGAAATTTCGCTCAGTGACGCACGTGCTCTGGGTCTGAAGGTCCCTGTGCGCGAAAGCGGCGACATTGCCGGCACCCCGGGTGCGAAGCTCATTGGCCCGGCGGGCGAAGTCGAAATCCCTGCGGGCGTTATCGCCGCCAAGCGGCACATTCACGCCACCCCTGCCGATGCCGAGAAATACGGCCTGCGCGACAAGCAGATTGTTGACGTAAAACACGAAAGCGAAGGCCGCGGCATTGTGTTTGGCGACGTGGTGGTGCGCGTGCACCCCAACTTTGCTTGGGCCATGCACATCGACACAGACGAGAGCAACGCGGGCAGCGTGGCGCCCAACGCCGTGGGCGAAGTTATTGCGTGAGCCTGCCGCAACCGCAAAAACAATCTTCAACAATTATGATTGACAGGATAAGGGGGAACAGAACAATGGCGGAAAATCCGGGTGAATACTCGCAGGAAACATTGCCGGCCGGGCAGCTGGGAATTGTTGCGCTGCCGGGGTGCGAGGGCATGGCGCAGAATGTGGACGCATACATCAGTCAGTGGCGGCGGGAACACGCGCGCACGCTGCCGCCGGGCGATATTTCGCACCACTATGTGCGGGAAAGCTACATCATCGATGCCAAATTTCAGCGGTTTTCCACGGGTGAAGGCAAGGGGGTTATCAGCCAGAGCGTGCGGGGATACGATTTGTTTGTGCTGTGCGATTGCTTTAATTGGGGCGTAAAGTACAACATGTATGGCGAGGAGCGCCGCACCAGCCCCGACGAGCATTTTGCCAACCTCAAGCGCGCCATCAGCGCGGCGGCGGGCAAAGAACGGCGGCTCAACGTGATTATGCCCATGCTCTATGAGGGGCGACAGCACCGCCGCAGCAACCGCGAAAGCCTGGATTGCGCCCTGGCACTGCAAGAATTGGTTAGCTTGGGTGTGCAGAATATTATCACGTTCGACGCCCACGACCCCCGTGTGCAGAACGCGATTCCCAACTGCGGATTTGAGAGTGTGCCCCCAATCTATCAAATGATTAAAGCGATCATCCGCACAGTGCCGGATATTAACATTGACAACGACCATTTGATGGTGATTTCGCCCGATGAAGGCGGCATGCAGCGCAGCATCTTCTATGCCAACATGCTGGGCGTAGATTTGGGCATGTTCTACAAACGCCGCGATTATTCTGTGCTCAAAGACGGCCGCAACCCCATTATTGCGCACGAATTTTTGGGCGACAACGTGCAGGGCAAAGACGTGATTATTGTTGACGACATGATAGCCTCCGGCGACAGCGTCATCGACGTGTGCACCCAGCTAAAAAACCGGGGCGCCGAGCGCGTGTTTGCGTGTGCGACCTTTGGGCTGTTTTCGGCCGGCCTTGCCCGCATCGACGCCGCCTACAAAAGCGGTCTGTTCGACAAAATTTATACCTGCGACATGGTTTTTACGCCGCCCGAGCTGCTCAAACGGGAATGGTACGTGCCTGTGCGCATGAGCAAATATATCGCCTACCTAATCGACACCCTCAACCACGATATGTCCATCAGCCGCCTGCTCACTCCCTCCGACCGCATCCAGCAGCTGCTGGTCCGCAAGGGGTTTCGATTGGGGTAGGCGCAACAAAAAAGAAGTAGGGAGACGCCATGCAAACCACCGATTCCCAATCCGCCCTCGCTTATGTGCGGCGCAGGCTCCCCCCGGGGCGCTATCCCATCGGCATCATCCTGGGCTCGGGCTTGGGCGCGTTGGCAAAAAAGCTCAGCGACGTGACAGTGATCCCCTATGGGGAGATTCCCGGGTTTGCGCAATCCACCGCGCCGGGGCACAAGGGCTGCCTGCTGGCGGGCACCCTTGCCGGCAAGCGCGTGCTGTGCATGCAGGGGCGGCTGCACCGCTACGAAGGGCACAGCTTTGCGCAAGTGATTTTTCCGGTGCGGGTGCTGCGGCGGCTGGGCGTGCAAACGCTGCTGGTTACGAACGCGGCGGGCGGCGTCAACACGGGCTACGCGGTGGGCGATATCATGGTGATTTGTGACCACATTAATCTGATGGGCGGCAACCCCCTGGCCGGGTTGCACGATGAGACGCTTGGCGCGCGGTTTTTTGACATGGGCACGGCCTACACGCCTGCGCTGCGCACCTTGGCCCATGCCCGGGCGCAGGCACTGGGAATGCGTCTGCGCGAAGGCGTTTATATCGCTGTGACGGGCCCCAGCTACGAGACCCCGGCAGAAATTCGGGCGTTTCGGGTTTTGGGCGCGGACGCGGTGGGCATGAGCACGGTGCCGGAAGTGATTGCGGCGCGCCATTGCGGCATGGAGGTTTTGGGCCTGTCGCTGATTACAAACATGGCTGCCGGGGTAACGGAGGCGGTGCTCAGCGGCGAGGAAGTGATTGCCATTGGCCAACAAAAAGCAAAAGAGATGGAGGCCCTGACGGCGGGAATTGTGGGACAACTATAATTTTTAAGGAGATAGGCACATGGAAAACAGCTACAGCAACAGTTATAAAAACGCAGGTGTGGATGTGACCGCGGGGTATAAAGCGGTGGAGTTGATGCAGCGGCACATTGCGCGCACAACAACGCCCGGCGTGGTGAGCGGCATTGGCGGCTTTGGCGGCCTGTTTGCGCTGGATTTGACGGGGATTGTCAAGCCGGTGCTGGTTTCGGGCACCGACGGGGTGGGCACCAAGCTCAAGTTGGCCTTTTTGATGAACAAACACGACACCGTGGGCATTGACTGCGTGGCCATGTGCGTTAACGATGTGATTTGCTGCGGCGCAAAGCCTCTGTATTTTCTTGATTATATTGCCATGGGCAAGAATGTGCCCACGCGCGTGGAGCAGATTGTGGCGGGCGTTGCGGAGGGCTGTGTGCAAGCGGGCGCGGCGCTCATTGGTGGCGAAAGCGCCGAAATGCCGGGTTTTTATCCAACGGATGAATACGATTTGGCGGGCTATTGCACCGGCATTGTGGATAAAGACCGCATTATAAACAACGAAACCACCCGCCCCGGGGACGTGCTCATTGCCTTGCCCAGCAGCGGCGTGCACAGCAACGGCTTTAGCCTGATTCGCAAAATTTTTGGCCTGACTGATAAAAAGCTGACCATTTTTGTGGACGAGCTGGGCGCAACCTTGGGCGAAACGCTGCTCACGCCAACCAAAATTTATGTCAAAGCGGTGCTGGCCCTGCTGGAACAGGTCACGATCAAGGGGATTTCGCATATCACCGGCGGCGGGTTTTACGAGAATATTCCACGCAGCCTGCCCAAGGGCCTTTGCGCCAAAATTGACCAGACCGCCTTGCGCACGCCCCCTATCTTTGGGCTGCTGGCCAAAACCGGCGGTGTCCCCGTGCACGATATGTTTAATACCTTCAACATGGGCGTGGGGATGACCCTGACGGCGGCCCCGGAAGATGCCGACAAGGCCCTGGAAATTTTGCGTGCCAACGGCGAGGACGCCTATATATTAGGTGAAGTTGGCAGGGGCGACGAAGGCGTTGTGCTGGCATGAATGCGCTTTTTGGCCTGCTGGGACCCAAAAAACCATGCAAATCAAACGCAAATGCCATGCGGAACTGCTACCGGAACGGTGCGGGCTATGCATACAGGTTCTAAAATGAGGTAAGGAGCGCATTTTTATGAAACAACGCGTTGCGGTCTTTGTTTCGGGCGGGGGCACGAATTTGCAGACGCTGCTTGACGCGCAAGCCGACGGCCGGCTGCAAAGCGGCGAAATTGCGCTGGTGATTGCCAGCAAGGAGGGCGTGTTCGCGCTGGAGCGGGCGCGGCAAGCGGGCGTACCCGCTGTGGTGGTGGCACGCGCAAAAATGCTGCTGGAGGAATTTGAGGCGCGGTGTCTGGCGCTGCTGACGGAATATCAAATTGACTACATTGCGCTGGCGGGCTTTTTGACTGTGCTGAGTGCGGATTTTATTGACCGCTGGCCCCACAAAATCATCAACGTGCACCCTGCGTTGATTCCCAGCTTTTGCGGCAAGGGTTTTTTTGGCCTGCGGGTGCACGAAGCGGCGCTGGAATACGGCGTGAAGGTGACGGGCGCGACGGTGCATTTTGTCAATGAGGTGTGCGACGGCGGGGACATTATTTTGCAAAAAGCGGTGGAGGTGCTGCCCGGCGCCAGCGCGGTGCTGGCGGCTTTGGTGGCCGCCGGCTTTGAAGCCGAGGGCTTTTACTTCGGCGGGTTCCTACCGCGAAAAGAGGGCCGCCGCCGGGCGCTGTTACAAGCTTTGGAGGAGGGCCTGGCCGCCTTG